>DATJCP010000567.1:0-2667 GCA_035514715.1 Candidimonas sp. | reverse complement strand
TTTATAAATAATACCTACGGAACCGCTCATGAAGGCCAGGGGCAAGAACACCGTGGCCAACACCAGCGTCATCCCCACCACCGCGCCGCTAATTTGCGGCATGGCTTTCTTGGTGGCATCCTTGGGCGACAAGCCCTCTTCCACCATGATGCGCTCTACGTTCTCGACCACGACAATGGCATCGTCGACCAAGATACCGATAGCCAGCACCATGGCAAACATGGTCAAGACGTTAATGGAAAAGCCCAAGGTAAGCATCACTGCAAATGCACCCAGAATGGCGATGGGAACCGTTAACGCAGGAATTATGGTGTAGCGAACGTTCTGCAGGAAAATGAACATCACGATAAACACCAGCACCATGGCTTCCAGCAGCGTATGCACGACCTGTTCGATCGATATCTGCACATAAGGCGTTGTATCGTAGGGAATAGAATAAGTAATATTGCCAGGGAAGAATTTCGACAACTCTTCCATCCCTGCCTTGACTCCCTCGGCGGTCGACAAGGCGTTGGCATTAGTAGCCAGGGAGATTGCGAATGCGGCCGTTGGCTTGCCATTCAGACGCGCGCCAAACTGATAATTATCCGCTCCGACCTCAACACGCCCGATGTCGCGAACCCGCACACTGGAACCATCGACATTGGATCGCAGGACTACATTTTCAAAATCTTTGACAGAGGTCAGTTCGCCATTGACCACGATAGGCGCAGTAACCCGTTGCGCGCCAGGATTAGGCGGTGAACCGATAATGCCAGCAGAAACCAATACGTTTTGCTTGGCAATGGCTGCATTGACTTCCGCCATGCTCAGCTTGTAACCGACAAGCTTGTCGGGATCGACCCATACCCGCATGGCGCGCGGCGCCGCAAACAACTGAAACTTGCCTACGCCGGGAACACGCGAAATAGAGTTCTGGACGTTACGAGTGATGTAATCGGCCAAGGCCACCTGATCCAGCGAACCGTCGACAGACGACAGGGCCACCACCATCAAGAAACTGGCATTGCTTTTGCTAACGTTCAGCCCCTGCTGCGTAACAGCGGCCGGCAACTTGGCGGTAACGTTAGAGATGCGGTTCTGTACGTCGACCTGTGCCAGGTCCGGATCGGTACCTGGTGCAAAGGTGGCAGTAATTTCCGCGCCGCCGTAGGAGTCACTGACCGACTCGTAATACAGTAAGCCTGTAGCACCGTTAAGTTCGTTCTCGATAATGCTGGAAACCGAATTGGCAACGTCTTTAGCGGAAGCGCCTGGGTACGTTGCCTGGATGCTGATGGCAGGAGGTGCCACCTCGGGATACTGCGAAATCGGCATATTGGGAATAGCCAACAAACCTGCCAAGGTAATTGCCAATGCAATGACCCAGGCAAAAACTGGCCTTTCAATAAAAAACTGCGACATGCGTGCTCACTTTAAAAGCATTTAACGTTGCAGGCTGCCACGGCAGCCTGCATAAGTGATTCTTTAGCCCTTTGCAGCGGGCTCTGGCGAAGCAGACTTGTCGGCTGGCTTCTTTGCTGACTCATCAGAAGCCGGGCCGCCTGGCGCAGCTTGAGCGGGTTTACCACCCGCCTGTTCCTGCCAAGGCGTGGCTTGCACCGCTGAACCTGGACGGATTTTCTGGAAGCCTTCGACAATGACCACATCACCAGCGTTCAAGCCCTTGTTAATGATCCATTGCCCATTGACTCCGGCGCCGGTCGCAACTGGCACAACTTGAACCTTGCCTTCCTTCACGATCATCAGACTGCTTAGGCCATCAGCGGTACGCTGCAAGGCTTGTTGCGGTACGAGCAAGGCTTTTTCATCGATACCTTGTTGCAAGCGGACACGCACGTACATACCAGGCAATAAAATTTGATCGGGGTTGGGGAATTCAGCCCGCAAGTTAACCTGGCCCGTTGTTGGATCGACTGTCACGCCTGAAAACAGCAGTTTGCCCGGTTTATCGTAATTCGAACCGTCTTCCATAACGACTTCCGCTTTGGCGTCACCCTCGGGCGTTTGTTCTAACGCGCCGCTGGCCAATGCGCGGCGCAATTGGGCAAGTTCGGTGGTGGAGCGGGTCAGGTCGACATAGACGCTATCCAGTTGCTGCACAGTTGCCAACTGGGTTGCAGCACTGGCGCTTACCAGGGCGCCTTCGGTGACTAATGACTTCCCGATACGACCTGTAATAGGCGAGACGACCTTGGTATAACCCAAGTCGATGTCGGCAGCCTGCAGCGCTGCTTTGGCTGCTGCAATATTGGCGTCGGCCTGGCCTGCCGCAGCAGTGGCATTGTCATAATCTTGACGGCTAATGGCGTTGGCCTTGATAAGCTTGCCATAGCGCTGCGCCAGCAAACGGGCGCTTTTTGCATCGGCCTGAGCACGCTGCAACTGCGCTGCTGCTTGGTCACGCGCGGCGCGATAAGGCGCCGGATCTATCGTGAACAGCAACTGCCCTGCCTTGACTTCGCTACCTTGTTTGAAATTGATTTCAATCACAATGCCATTGACGCGAGCGCGGATCTGCGCATCTTTTATCGCTTCGACACGTCCAGGAAGCTCGGCCACTATTTCAGTGGCCTTGGGTTGCACGGTAACAACACTAACAGGCACCTTCATGTCACCTGGACCGCCCTGCTGGGGTTTTTCGCCGCATGCGGCTAGTAACAATAG
>DATJCP010000566.1:0-2113 GCA_035514715.1 Candidimonas sp. | reverse complement strand
ATCGACTTCATCTTGCGAGAGAAGGCTTTGATATGACATTTATTGAACCACGAACGCAGTAAATAACACACTGGTGATGGCGGGGCCCTTGTTATGCGGCATATAGGGTTCTTGAAGTACGGTGCTAAGGGCTTCTACCAATGCTTGACGGCCTTCAGGCGTTTGTACGTGATCGGGCCGTTGCTCTGCAAGCTTTCTGAGTACGCGGTCACGAACTTCGGGCATGTACTCGGTAACGATGCGGCGCGAGCTCTCGTCGGCCAAGCGCAATGTGATGGCAACGTACAAAATACGCTGCGACTGTTCATTGCGCACTGTGACGGTAAACGGTTCCAGAGGCGTGAAAATCGGTATGGCAAGCGGCGCGGCCCTGGCGGCAACCGGAGTGCTTTCCGAAGGTTCAGCGTTGGTCAGGCCGAAGCCGGATTTTTGGTAATACCATAGTGTGCCGCCTATGCTGGCAGCAACAATGACTATAACCGCGAACATGGTTTTGATCATTTTGAAGATTTTGCTAGGTTCTGATTTTGCCATGGCCGGTCGGCTAGTGGATCGATTATTGGAAGTTGCCATCGTATGCTGCGCGAGCGTGCTGATACGCACTATTATTCAAGGTATCGTATTGTGCCTTAATTGAGCATGCATGATCATGTTGAATAAGGCACTGAATACTTGGTAGCTCTAGGGTTTGCCTGGGGAACGGTAGCTTGTCAGGCAAAGGTGTCCACCAGCGCATCGGGAGTGCGACTACGCGTTGTGGGCTGCATGACAGCCGCTTCAACGGTGCCGCCGGTAGCACCAGCCGCGTTTGCCGACTTGTTGCTTCCCCCGAATGATTCGCTAAAAGACGATTCCTGTTGACCCTGGTCGTTGACACTGGTTTGGCCCAAGGATATGCCTGCCTGGGCCAGCAACTGCTGTAGTTGTGGCAATGAGTTTTCCACAGTCTGGCGTACTGCTGCGTGAGGCGAGGTGAATATCGCATGGGCAACGTTGTCGCTGATATTGATGGAAATGCGCAAAGGCCCAAGCTCAGGTGGATCCAGGCGCAGTTCAGCCGTGTGCGGCATGTTGTGGCCACCCTTGGCAAGGGTGATGAACTGTCGTCCGAAATCGGAGGCCCATTGCGGATTCTGCAAAGGCGTAGCAATACCCGGCAAGGAAAATTGTACCCCAGTGCCTGCGGAGGCCCCTGTCTTGCCTGACATCAAGGCGGCAGGAATGGTGGAAGCGCCTGCAATGGAGCCCGCTTGCAAGGAAGCATTCAGATCGGCCTGTGCAGTACTGGCAACAACGGCTTTGCTGGCTTGGCTGGCGATAGCGGCCGAGAGATCGGGGGCTGTCGCTTTGCCTAGGCTGGGCTCGCCGGAGCGTATCAGGTCGTGGGCTGCTGCGGCAGGCTTTGTACCGGAAAGGTTGATTGGCTTGCGAGCGTTAAGTTCAGTCTGGTGCAGCGCCGCGGCAGGGGCTGCTACCGGAATGAATCCGGCTGGCAGCGCAATTGGCTTGTCGCTGGCGGTGAGGCGTGTTTCAGGCCGGGGTAATGCCGCTTGCGGCAAGACATCCTTCCTAGTTGTCGCAGCAATTACCCCGGCAGGTGCTGGGTCGGCTTTGACGGTATCGGTGAGCATGGCAGGCAAGTCACGTCCAGCCAGGGCAGCAGTCGGCAGTGGCGTATCGGCTTGCGCGATGCTGGCTTTGGCCGGCTGTTGGGCAGCAATGGCCAGCGCAGCTTCGGCGGCAATAGTCAGCGCAATTTGCGGCAAGCTCAAGCCTTGTTCGGCGGCCAATTCGGCCGGGACTTCTTCGGTATCTTCAGCGATTTCAGGCGCGGCTTGAGTCAGGTCTTTTCCCTTGCCGCCTTCGCCTTCCACGGGCGTGGCCGCCTCGGGGGCTGGCTTGGGCGACTGCTGGTTGGTCAATACCGATGAAAAGCTTGGTGTCGAAGCCTCGGCTTCGGCATAGGCGTCTGTTGGTGCGCGGTTCGTATTGCTTGGCGCAGCCGGCAAGGCAGCTGGAATCGTAAAAGTGGTCATGGCTTGCCCTGATTAGTGTGAGTAGTGTGCCCGGCGGTACAGATTGGCCGAAACTTCATCGCTGGCGAGTTGTTCTA
>DATJCP010000565.1:0-3752 GCA_035514715.1 Candidimonas sp. | reverse complement strand
CGCTAGCATTGCCGCCAAGGCCAAGCCTGACGGCTATACCCTGGTCATGGGCGCGGTTGCGATCAATGCCATTAACCCATGGTTGTACGAAAAACTGCCTTTCGATCCCGTAAAAAGCTTCGAGCCAGTCACTTTGGTGGCATCAGTACCCAACGTACTGATACTGAATAATGAGTTCGCTAAAACCAACAACATCAACTCGGTTGCCGACCTTGTTGCATATGCCAAGAAACATGGCGATCAACTGAACTTTGCCTCGGGCGGCAATGGTAGCGCCGGGCATTTGGCTGGCGAATTGTTGAATGTTCGTGCCGGCGTCAAGACGGTGCATGTGCCTTATGCGGGGGCATCGCCTGCCAAGCTGGCATTGTTGGCCGGACAGGTCAATTTCATGTTCGATAACCTGGCATCCGCAGCGCCTTTGATCACAGAAAACAAGGTCAAAGCGCTGGCCGTCACCACAACAGAACGTTCGTCGGCTTTCCCTGATCTGGCAACCATGCAGCAAGCGGGCATTGCCAACTTCGACCTGGGTACCTGGTTCGGCGTATTCACCACAGGCGGCACGCCTCAGCCTGTCGTAGACAAGCTTAACGCAGCCTATGTAAAGGCCTTGCAAGACCCGGCAGTGCGTAAGAACTTGCTGACCATGGGTTCGGATGCCAAGCCGACTACGTCTGCCGAGTTTGCCGAACTGGTCAAGCATGATTTGGCCAAGTACAAGGAAATCGTCGAAGTCTCCGGCGCAAAGCTGTTTTAATCACCTTGATCCCGTCAGCACATACGTAACGCGAGTTGCGTATTGCTGGATGGGTGTGCAGTCGTAAGAGAGTGCCCATTTGGGCGCTCTCTTCGTTTGTAACGATGCCGCTGTAGTGTCAACAAACGTAAAAAAACCTGTCCCAGAACCAAAATGTAACACTTGGCGCTTGTCCAGCTTGCTAGCATAGTGAGCGGCAGATATTACCCTGCTCATCTATGGGATAAGGAGAATTACATGAAAGTATCTATGCGTGCGAGCCGAATTGCGTCGTGCATCGGGATTGTGGCGTTGATGGCAGGTTGTGCCAATTTGGAAAATATGGGTACAGGCGGTAAGACCGCTGTCGGCGCTGGCGCGGGCGCCGCTGTCGGTGCTGGCCTGGGCGCACTGATCGGAGATAGCAGCAAGGCAGCCATGATAGGCGCGGGCATTGGCGCTGTTGCCGGTGGTATTGCAGGCTATAACTGGGCAGGCGTCAAGAACGATGTGGAAAAATCCGGCGCCAGCAGCTTGGGCGTGGACGTGACCGAAATGCCTGACGGCACTTTGCGCGTCAATATTCCTAGCAATGTTTCTTTCGATACCGGCAAGTATGCATTGAAGCCAGCGTTGTTGCCTGTGCTGGATAGCGTTGCACGCGCCTTGGTGCAGCATCCCGAATTGCGGGCCAAGTCGATAGGCTATACCGATAGCACGGGTTCGGCTGCTACGAACCAGACTTTGTCGGTCAATCGTGCTCGCGCTGTTGCCAATTACCTGACCCAGCAGGGCGTTCCTACAGGCAATCTGACTGCCGAAGGGCGCGGACCTAGTAACCCGGTAGCTGACAATGCTACGGCTGAAGGGCGTGCAATGAATCGTCGCGTGGAGCTGTATCTGTACGCGATTCAGAAGTAAACAGTAAAGAGCTAGGTAGTACCCAAGGCAAAGCGCCCCTTACGGGGCGCTTTGCTATTTTCCCTGCCTGCTTTGCCTATGTCGCAGACGCTGGGTTGTCAGAGATGACTAGACTTTCTGGTAGATATTCGCGCCCTGTTTCACGAATTCCAGGGCTTTTTCTTGCATGCCGCTTTGCAGTGCATCCTGGCTGGCAAGACCTTTTTCGCGCGCATATTCGCGGACATCCTGGGTGATCTTCATACTGCAGAAATGCGGGCCGCACATCGAGCAGAAGTGGGCGACTTTCATGGAGTCTTTGGGAAGCGTCTCGTCATGGAAGTCTTTGGCGGTATCGGGGTCTAGACCCAGGTTGAACTGGTCATCCCAGCGGAATTCGAACCTGGCCTTGGACAGGGCATTGTCCCTTATGGCTGCGCCGGGATGCCCCTTGGCCAGGTCGGCCGCATGGGCGGCGATCTTGTAGGTAATGATGCCGTCCTTCACGTCCTTTTTATTAGGCAGGCCCAGGTGTTCCTTGGGCGTGACATAGCACAGCATAGCTGTGCCGTACCAGCCGATTAGAGCGGCGCCTATGCCGGATGTGATGTGATCGTAGCCGGGTGCGATATCGGTGGTCAGCGGCCCCAAGGTATAGAACGGCGCCTCATGGCAATGCTCTAGTTGCATGTCCATGTTTTCCTTGATCAAGTGCATGGGCACATGGCCGGGTCCTTCGACCATGACCTGCACGTCATGCTTCCAGGCGACTTGGGTCAGTTCACCCAGGGTCTTCAGCTCCGCAAACTGGGCTTCGTCGTTGGCATCGTAGCCGGACCCAGGGCGCAAACCGTCGCCTAAGGAAAAGCTGACATCGTAGGCTTTCATGATGTCGCAAATCTCTTCAAAGCGCTCGTAGATGAAGCTTTCCTTATGATGCGCCAGACACCATTTAGCCATGATGGAGCCGCCACGTGACACAATGCCGGTCATGCGGTCAGCGGTCATGGGGATGAAGGGCAGCCGCACCCCGGCATGGATGGTGAAGTAGTCCACGCCTTGTTCGGCTTGCTCTATCAGCGTGTCGCGGAAGATTTCCCAGGTCAGCTCTTCGGCCTTGCCGTCCACTTTTTCCAGCGCCTGGTAAATAGGCACGGTACCGATAGGCACCGGCGAGTTGCGAATGATCCACTCGCGGGTTTCATGGATATTCTTGCCCGTGGACAGATCCATGACCGTATCGCCGCCCCAGCGAATAGCCCAGGTCATTTTCTCGACCTCTTCGCTGATGCTTGAGTTCAGGGCGGAGTTCCCGATGTTGGCATTAATCTTGACCAGGAAGTTGCGGCCTATGAGCATAGGCTCGACTTCGGGGTGGTTGATATTTGCAGGCAATATGGCCCGCCCCTTGGCGATTTCCTCTCGTACGAAGTCGGGGGTGATCGATGGCGGAATCGATGCGCCGAATGATTGGCCGGGATGTTGGCGCAGCAAACGCTTGACCAGCCTGTCTCCGTCGGGGCCGCTGGCGCGCAACTGTTCTATATAGTGCTCGCGTCTAAGGTTTTCACGAATGGCTGCGAACTCCATTTCGGGCGTGATGATGCCTTGCCGCGCATAGTGCATTTGCGAGACATTTGCACCAGCTTTGGCGCGGCGGGGTGGCCGCTGCAACTCGAAGCGCATGGCCGTCAGCTTTGGGTCCTGCAGGCGCGCCTGGCCGTAATCGCTGCTGGGGCCGTTAAGCTCTTCGGTATCGTTGCGCTCATGTATCCATGCGCTGCGTACGGTGGGTAGGCCTTTGCGTATGTCGATTTGAACTGACGGGTCGGTATAAGGGCCGCTGGTATCGTAAATAACCAGCGGCGGGTTGCTCTCGCCGCCGAACATGGTGGGGGTGTCGCTTTGGGCTACCTCGCGGAATGGCACCTTGATATCGGGCCGGGATCCGGTTTGGTAGATTTTGCGTGATTGTGGAAGGGGTGCGATGGCAGCTGCATCGACTTGCGCCGTGTTGGCAGAAAACGTGGGATTGGTGTTCAAGACTTGCTCCAAAAATATAAATGGAGCCGATAGGGGATAGACCGGGTGATATGGGGTTATATCAATCAGC
>DATJCP010000564.1:0-3065 GCA_035514715.1 Candidimonas sp. | reverse complement strand
AGGAGGGACTAGAGGCGCCGTACGCTACGAGCAAACCGCTGCATATCACCGAGGTCGAGCTTGATCCGCCTGGATTCGGCGAAGTCTTGATAAAGATAAAGGTCGCGGGCTTATGCCATTCCGACTTGTCTGTCATTAATGGTGACCGACCCAGAGGCCTGCCTATTGTGCTGGGTCATGAGTCATCGGCAGAGGTCGTGGAAGTCGGGGCAGGGGTATCCGACTTGCGTTCCGGCGATCACGTTGTCACGGTTTTTGTGCCTAGCTGCGGATACTGCAATCTATGCATGGATGGGCGGCCAGCCTTGTGCGAACCTGGTGCGGCAGCCAATACCAAGGGCTCTTTATTGGGTGGGGATCGTCGTCTGCATATTGGTGATGAGTATCTTAATCACCATATCGGAGTTTCCTGCTTTGCCGACTATGCCGTTGTGTCCAGGCATTCTTGTGTAAAAGTGAATGTAGATATCACGCATCGCGAAGCGGCTTTATTCGGCTGTGCCGTATTAACTGGCGCCGGAGCCGTCATTAATCGTGCTCGAATCAAGATGGGTGATACGGCTGCAGTAGTCGGTTTGGGTGGGGTCGGGTTCAGCGCTATGTTGGCGGCAGTGGCTGCAGGTGCTCGTCGTGTTGTGGCGGTTGATTTGAGTGATGAAAAACTGGCGCTCGCCAAAGCCTTGGGCGCCACACATACCGTCAATCCCAAACATATCAAAAGCGACGCTGATTTGTTCGATATGGCTGGTGGGTATGTCGACTATGGCTTTGATATGGCTGGCGCCGTTCCCGCTTTTGAAACGGCATATAAATTGACACATCGCGGCGGCGTCACGATTACCTCGGGGTTACCTAATCCAAAATTCAGTTTTTCTTTGTCCCTTTCGCAATTGGTCGGCGAGGAGCGCGAAATTCGTGGCAGCTATTTGGGTTCGGGGGTCCCGGCGATCGATATCAATCGCTATATCGACCTCTACAAAGCGGGGCGTTTACCTGTTGACAGGCTATTGGGGAAATCGTTTTCTCTGGATCAAATCAACGAAGGGTTTGATCATCTTGCTTCTGGCAGCAGTTTGCGAGATGCCATTGTTTTCTAGGTGGATGTAGCCGTTGTTGTATGCTGGATCAGCGCAAGGCGGGTGATCCAGCAATACAGTCAACGGCTATATCTCTTAATCACATTCACCCAGCCGTAATCAACTCCAGTTCTTCATGCAGCGCCAGCCATTGCTCTTCCAGCTGCCCATGCTTTTTACTCAGTTCGCCATGTTCTTCAAGCACCTTCAGGCGTTCGTCGCGGCGGGCGTCTGAATAGAAGTCGGGATCGGCGATTAGGGCATCCAGCGTTTGCAGGCGCTGGCTGGCTTTTTCCATATCGGTTTCGACTTTCTTAAGCTTGCTGTCCAGCGGCTTGCGCAGCGTTGCAATGCGCTGACGTTCTTCAGCTTCTTGGCGACGCTGTGTCTTGCGGTCAATGCCTGTGTTTTCTGCATCACCGCCTAAAGCATCATTGCGCGCCTCAGCCCGGGCAGAGGCTGCGCGGGCAGTCAGCCAATCGCGATAGTCTTCCAAGTCGCCGTCAAATTCCTGTACCTGGCCATCGGCCACGATCCAGAAGCTGTCCACAGTGGTGCGCAATAGATGGCGGTCGTGAGAAACCAGCAATACGCTGCCGGCGAATTCAGCCAGGGCTGTAGCCAGGGCTTCGCGGGTATCCACGTCAAGGTGGTTACTGGGTTCGTCCAGCAGCAACAGATTGGGTTTTTGCCAGACAATCAGCGACAGGGCCAGCCTGGCTTTTTCTCCGCCCGACATGGGCGCGACTTTGCTATTGACGGTGTCGCCGCTAAAGCCGAATCCGCCCAGGTAGTTGCGCAGTTCCTGCTCGCGGGTTTGCGGAGAAAGCCGCATCAGGTGTTGCAGCGGTGTGGATTCCAGATCCAGCATGTCGAGTTGATGCTGGGCGAAATAGCCAATTTCCAAGCCTTTGGAGGCGCGGCGCTCGCCTGCCAGCGGGGCCAATTCATCAGCCAGAGTCTTGATGAGGGTACTTTTACCGGCGCCGTTCACGCCCAATACGCCAATACGGCCGCCACCGCGCACCATCAACTGCACATCGCGCAATATCGTACGGGCATTGCCGTCGGCATCGGTATAGCCAGTAGAAACTTTATCAAGTACCAGCAAAGGGTCGGGCATGCTGGTGGGCGTTGGAATGCGTATATCGATACCGGCTTCGGCCTGTAACGGCGCCAGCACTTCCATGCGGGCCAGTGCCTTGACACGGCTTTGGGCCTGCTTAGCTTTGGTGGCCTTGGCTTTGAAGCGGTCGATGAAGCTTTGTAGTCGGGCCGTTTCACGGACTTGGCGGTCCCAGGCTATGTGGGTCAGGCGCATGCGTTCCGCACGCTGTGTAAGGAAGTCTTCGTAGCCGCCGCGATATCGCACCAGCTTGCCTTGGTCGAAATGCAAAATGGTTTTTGCAACGGCATCCAGGAATTCGGTGTCGTGCGAAATCAGCAGGACGGTCCCTTCGTAGGCGCCTAGCCAGCGCTCCAGCCACAACATGGCGTCCAAGTCCAGGTGGTTGGTGGGCTCGTCCAGCAAAAGCAATTCTGAAGGCGCCATCAGGGCGCGGGCTAGCGCCAGGCGCATTTGCCACCCGCCGGAAAAGCTGTTCACTGGCCGCATCCACTGGTCGGGCGCAAAGCCCAGGCCAGCCAATAACTGTTCCGCCCGGGATGGGGCGCTCCAGGCGTCGGCTTCGATCAGGGCGGCTTCCAGTTCGGCAATGCGGTGGCCGTTGTCGTCAGGAGTAGCAGAGCGTTCGGCCTGGACGGCACGCAAATGCGTATCGCCGTCGATAACGAATTCGCGGGCGGGTTGGTCGTTATGGCTGATTTCCTGTTCGACACTGGCAATGCGCCAGCCCGCAGGAATGAAAACCGTACCGGCATCAGCGTCCAGCCGGCCTTGCAGCAAAGCAAAGAGGGTGGACTTGCCCGCCCCATTCTTACCGACCATGCCGACGCGTTCGCCGGGGTTGACTACAAAATCAGTGTTTT
>DATJCP010000563.1:0-2586 GCA_035514715.1 Candidimonas sp. | reverse complement strand
CCAGCCGGCGTTTCGATTCGGCCAAGCGCGCCCATGATGAATGTGGAGAACGAAAAATAGAGGCCCGCAAGAAGGCCGCAGCCTATTGCCGAGAACCAGAGCAAGGCGGTGTCTATTGCGTGTGTCATTGTCTTACCTCGTAGACGCAGTTCACATGTCTGAAAAATTACCGTAGCAGAATTTTCATGGTGTCGCCAGTTCCCGCGTCGTGTATGCGCGCCATGTAGCGTTTACGTCCCTGGATGCCACGCAATGGGGATGACAAGTGGAACCTTGCTGATTTTGCCCAACTCGGCATCTCCGAATTGTTCCCAAACCCGCTTGCATCCACACTGCAATCCTGACTATTTGCCAGGAGAACAGCGTGCAAAAACGACGATATGGGCAACGCGGGCAAGGTATGACGGAATACATAATTGTGGTGGCGCTGGTCGCTGTCGCCGCCATCGCGGTGTATCAATTGTTCGGCCAAGTGGTCCGCTCCCAGACTGCCGCCATGGCCAAGGAATTGGCTGGGGAAGACGGCTCTGAACAATCGCGCATGGCGCAAACTGCCGCTGAAGCGGCAGCCGCACAAACCGCCGCCAAGACGCTTAAGTCTTTCACCGGCAACGCGGGGGCGCAGTAATGGTTGGCGGCACTCAAGCAGGCAGGGCGCTCGCGCAGCAAGGCCAAGTGTTGGTGCTGGGCATGTTGCTGGCAGGTGTCGCCGTCGTGGTCTTGGTACGGTACTTTGCCGTGGGCCAAGTCGTAGCCGCCAAGGCCAGACAACTGCACGCGCTTGATGCCGCTGCCTATAGCGGGGCGCTTACGCAGGCGCGCGCCTTGAATATGCTGGCCTACATCAATCGCGCTCAGATAGGCCATCAGGTGGCTATGGCCCACGTGGTTACGCTGGGCTCATGGGCGTCGCTGGGCGGGCATGAGGCCCGTCAATTGGCTGGAGGCAACCCGCCAGCCTACCTGATTGCCATGATGTTCGGGCCGCAGCATGGTGCAGCCTATCTGGCGGCGCGCAGGGCTGCCGGCTTCGAGCTTCTGGCTGGTTCGTCGGGCGAATTGGGGCAGACTTATGCCGCTCATGATGACACTGTGCGGCAGGTCCTTGGTACGGTGCAGGATGACGTTGTCAGCGGGCTGCCGCAAGCGCGCTGGAAGGCAATGCAGGCGGTGCTGGGCGCAAACTATCCGGATGCCCTCGCAGGCGCTTTCGATCTTGTTCTTGATTATGACAACTGGCCCGGTTATGTGCAGGCTTATTCAGGGCAGAAATTAAGATCCTTGGTGCAGGGCGTGACGCAGTTGTACGATTTCTTGTCGCCGCGTGATTACACGGCATCCAACCCGTGGGCGGTTGACGCCAGGTGTCCTCAATTAAGACATCAGTTGCGTCGGCGAGGCAGCACCCAGCTTGATGCCGCCGGGCGCTGGCAGTCCATTGATACGCAGTCTTATCACGCACTGCGTTCCAACAAGTGGATAGGTTGCTACTACCGTGAATATGCCATGGGCTGGGGCTGGATACCCAGTGCCGCATCGCAATCGATGGCTGACTCTCATGTGGAAAATCCTCCTGATGATTTTTCAGCTCAGGATTTCTGGCGCTGGGTGAAAGAGGCTACCGATTGGGACATCGTGTCAGGCAGCGATAATCCTCTTGCCAACTCCAAGGCGGCAGCTAGCAGGCAGCGTTGGCAGGGCGGCGGTTTGCCCGCCTACTTCGATGTCGCTCTTCCTGGTTCTGATAATGCCTTGCGTTTTGGCGTGACGTTACGACATCCAGGCCCACAGGGCCTCACCGTCACCACGGGTAGCGCCGCCGAAACCTTTTTCGATCGGCCTGAAGCGCGCCCAGACGGGCTTGCCGAATCCGCAAACTTGTTCCATCCATACTGGCAAGCCAGGCTTGCGGCGCAAGACAGCAATAGCGTCAATGTGCGAGGCCGGCTATGAAGCATTCATTATTCTGCGGGCCCAAAGGCTTTGTGGCGCAATCCTCTTTGAAGAAAAAGGCGCTCCATCAAGGTGGCCAGGCTTTGGTCGAAGGGATAGTGGCGCTGCTTGTGCTGCTGTCTTTGTGGGTGGGCGCTTCCTGGCTTGGGCGGCTCCAGGATATGGCGCTACAGGCAACGCATGCCAGCCGTTATGCGGCTTTTGCAACTGCCCGCGATCCGTTGGCCGATATAGCTACCGAAGTACGCCGGCATTATTTTTCCGGCCCAGCCCATCAGTGGTCCGATCGCCGCGGCAAGCGCTTGCTTGGTCCTGGGCTCGATGAGGTCAGCTTCTCGGCGGTCCGGCGCCCCATTCTGTCTCCTGAGGCTCAAGCAGGGGCTACGTCTGCACATGCCCAAGAGTTACGGCAAGGGTGGCGTCTTGAAGACGCCGGCATAGTGGATAGCCGTATTACCGTGGCGCCTTTGTTTACGCAACCGTCTTGGCATAGAAAGCCATCGGCTTATGGCTTGGACTATTTCGATAAGCAGCAATTGGTATTGCAGCGGCATACAGCCATTCTTACCGATGCTGGCCATGCATCGGATGATTTGGCAGTTCAGCAACGGGTTGCCGAGTCAGCCTTGGCGT
>DATJCP010000562.1:0-3336 GCA_035514715.1 Candidimonas sp. | reverse complement strand
CTTGACTTAGCGGAGGCGGATAACGGCGGCCCACCATCGTCGCCACCGCCGCTACGGGAAAGCATAGCGCGCTCATCAGCAAGACTTCCGGGCTAAGCTCCCCTTGCCAACCAACGAACACATTGCGGGTGCCCGCGATCACGGCGAATATCAAGATCAGGTAGCTGCGTATCTGCGGCAAACTCCAGGGCTGCCTATAGAACTGAAAAATCAGCGGAGGCCCGGGTATGCCGAACATGCCGCCGATGAATCCCCCCAGGAACCCAAAAGAAATAAAGCTTGCCGGCTTCGACACTTGCTTTAGAGGCTCAGGCTGCCAGGCGAAATTCATGCCTCCGTAGATTACAACGGCCCCCAGCAGCACCTGCACAATATCTGCGGCGGCCTCACTAAGGTAGTCCAGTACGAGCACGCCTAGAATACTGGCGGGAAGAACACCCAGTATGACCCTGCGCGCAATACGCCAATCCAGATGGTGCATATTGCCTTTCAAGGCAACGGCGCTGTTTACCAGCGTAACCATGCTGATGATGGACGCCAGGTCGGCCACCGATGCCAAGCCCATACCATTTGCCAGCGCCATGATGATCATGGCCAGACCGAAACCGGTCACGGTATTGAAATAAACGCCTACAGCGACAACGCAAACAAACGGTAAAAGTATGGAATAGTCAGGAATCATTAGCCAGCCAAATTACTACCTGGCTGGAATCAGCCCAAGCGAAAACCACGGAACAAAAGCAATCAACACCCAAGCTATCAGCAACCCCATCAAATAAAGCAAGGCTGACGGCACAATGCGCATGTATGGGATACCAGTAATACCACTGGCCACAAACAAATTCAGCCCGAAAGGCGGGGTGATGAATCCGATTGCCGCTCCGACCAGAAAAATAACCGAAAAATGCACGGGATCAACCCCAACCGCTACGGCAATAGGCGCCAAAATAGGAGCAAAAATAACCGTGATAGGCAGGCTTTCAAGTATACAGCCCGCAGCAAATACTATGGCCATGCAGACCAGCAAAACCACGATTTCCCCATCGCCAAACCACTGGATAAACGCCGCCACGGCGTCAGGAGCACCCAACAACCCAAACACCTGCTGCATCACGATGGAAATGGCGATCATGGGCGCCAGCATCCCGGTCAGCTGCCCCGACCGCAGCAAAATATCGGGTAGCTCGCGCCACTTGATTTCGCGCGTAACGAACAGGCCCGCAACAAGGCAAAAACCCACGGTAATGGCCGCTGCCTCGGTGGGCGAGAACAAGCCGGAATAAATGCCGTAGATAACGATAAATATGGCAAAGAAGCCCAGATAAGCCCTGCGTGCTGTATGTATGACGTTCTTCAGCACAAACGGAGATATCGTACCCATATTGTCTTTCCGGCTGCGCCACCAACACACGACCAGCATGGAAAACACCATCAGAGCCCCGGGCAATATCCCGGCCACGAACAAATCGGAGATCGATAAGTTCATGATGAAACCGTACACGATGAAAATAATCGAAGGGGGAATAATGATGCCGACAGTGCCGCCTGCTGCCGCCGTGGCAGCAGCAAAGTTGGCGCGATAGCCGTCCTTGACCAGCAGCGGATGCATGATGCCGCCTATGGTTGCCGTCGTCGCGGCATTGGACCCGGAAATCGCCGCAAACAAACCGCAAGAACCGATAGTGGCCAAGCCCAGTCCACCATGCAGCCAGCTTAAACAAGAATGCGCGAAATCGGCCAGCCTTCGGGCAATGCCCGCCGCCGCGATCAGGTCGCCGGTAAGAATAAACAAGGGTAGCGCCAGAAGCCCAAAAAAATTAAGCCCCTCGAATAAGGTAACCCCTACATTGGCGAGCGTAAAGTCGATAGCCAGCGATGCGCCTACGACCCAAAACCCTATCACCAGGAAGATAGGCACGCCCAGAATAAACAACAGCAGCACACCCACCGTAATCAACGAAAGCAAATACCCCGTATCCATGACTTACCCCTAAACGGTGTCAGAGCCCACGCTCTGGATGGCGACGATAAAGGGCGCCTTGTTTCGATAGCGACGAATGTCCGCCGCCAGGTTCTGCAAAGCCCTGAACATAAGCAATATCCAGGCGACAGGCGTTGCGCAATAAAACCACCATTGCATCAGGTTGTCGGACCCCTGGACAATGGAAAAATTGTTGTACGCCAACAGGGTTTGCTCGATAGTGAAATACACCACCATGGCGCCAAAGGCGAGCCACAGCAACGCATCCAGCCACATGCAGGCGTATTGCCATTGATACGACATACGCATGCGAAACTCGTTAAAACACAAGTGCGACCGACGCCTTACGTTATAGGAACACCCGATCCAAGTGACCCAAAGAAACAGATAAATGGGAATGGAACCGCTCCACGGGATTTGCGTATTAAAGATATAGCGCTGGACGACCGCAAATATAATAATCAAGGACATCGACGAATAGGCGATCAAAATAAACACCCGTTCGACATGACGGTCCAGCCAACGCAAAGCAGCAAGTAAAAATCCCATTTCCCTACCCTTTTTCCATGAGGCAAATCAGCCGGCGACCAGGTGCCGGCCTGCGTATTAGCCCTGCCTGCTGCTTAAGCCGACTGCCACCAGCGGCGCGGCTTCACGCTCTCGACAGTTGCATCGCGTGGAATTTCCCGGGCAATGGTAAAAATTTCCTTGTAGGTATCGGCGCCGCCTTGCATTTTGTTCAAGCGTTCACGCCATTCCTCCCAGGGCTTGGGATTGAACTCGGGCGAGCAGGCCTGTTCGGCTTTCTTGATTTCCTCGTCCGACAAAGTAGCCACACGGACATTGTTCTTGCAAAACAAAGTATCGGGCCCTGGATTGGGCACCGCCCCCACCTTCTCGATCAGGGCGCGCTCGTTCTCGCGCTGGGTGTACTGCTGCGCTGCATACGACGTTTCCAGTACGACATCCTGCAGTTTGGCGGGCAGCTTGTCGAAGGTTTTATTATTCATGGCGGTATGCTCGGTTCCGCAGAAAAACTTCAAGTCGACCGCTTGCGTCAGCACCGGTGAAAGGCCGCCGTAGCCCGCCGCCCCCATCCAGGTTTCAGCTCCATCGATCAGGCCCGACTTCAGGCCGTCCACCGTTTCCTCCCATGCCAGCGGCACCGGCCCAAGATCCATGAGCTGCATGGCAATGCGGCCCAGCTGGGTTCCTGTGACGCGATTCTTGGTACCAGCCAGTTCAGACACTTTGGTGACGGTGGGTTTGTCTTTGAATTTCGACCCCATCATCAAGCCGCGCAATTCACAATGCGTAAACAGGAACTGCACGTTATGCAGACGGCGCAAAGGCTC
>DATJCP010000561.1:0-10577 GCA_035514715.1 Candidimonas sp. | reverse complement strand
CCAGGGAGCGGCTGGCAGCGCGGTTGCAGGAGATACGGCCAAGCGGGCGGAGCTTGCACGCCAAGCCTACGAAAAGACCCTGGCCGACATGAAGGACCTGGCCGAGATTGCGCGTAAGTCTCAGGCCGATGCCATGGCCAGTATTACGCAGCGCGCAACGCAGCACATGGAAGAACTTAAAAAGATGATGCAGCCTAAGTAGCAGCTATTGAGAGAGGCTTACTACTCGACTGAATAGCCCGCGGCAATCCAGGCATCAATGCCGCCGGCCAATGGTCGTACACGGCTATAACCCAGCTTCATCAGTTGCTTGGCAACCTGGGCTGCCGAGGCTTCGTTTGGGCAGGCGCAATACACGATGACCTCACCGTCATGTGTCATGTTCTGCGTAGAGGGGAGAGGACCTTTGACCGACATAGTAATAGCGCCTGGAATGCGGCTTTCATTCTGTGAGAGGGTGGGGCGGACATCAATGATGGCTGGTGTCGCGCCTTGCTGCAACAGCTGGTGCAGTTCGTCTACGGATATGCGCGCCATGCACAGGGACTTAAGAAAGCGGTGGCGCTGCCACCATTTTCTTCCAATGAATATGAACAACGCCACGCCAAGCAAGAGCAAGCCCCATTTGCCCAGATGTTCAAGAACATTTAACAGGTCATCTATGGTTGTGCTGAATAGCGAACCCAGATAAATTGCCGATCCGGCCCACAGCGCGGCACCCAGGCTATCGAAGAAAACAAACTTGAGGCGCGGGGTACCCAAGGCGCCGGCCAGGGCGCTGGCGATGGATGCGAAACCGGGGATAAATTTTGCAACCATCAGCGACGGCGCACCCCAGCGCAAGTAAACCTGTTCGGTCTGGCTGACACATGAGTCAGGCGAAAGCGAAATGCGGCAAAGCTTGGACATGACTTTGCGGCCATAGCGTTTTCCTGCTTGATACCAGGCGAAGTCAGCAATTAATGCCGCAAACACAGCGACAAACAGCAGTAAAGGCGCGGAATAGCTGCTGCGTTCCAGCAATGCGCCGGTGATGACTAAGGTGGGGTAGGCCGGTAGCGGCGTGCCCAATTGTTCGATCAGTACATTGAAGAAGACAAGAGTAAGGCCGTACTGCTCAATCAGATGTAAAAGATAGTTCATAGCAGTGTTGCAGGCCTTACTTGTCAAAAAACCTTGGTGTTGTGGATAAGATCAATAGCCCGACCAAGGCAATGGAGGGGCCGTCAAAGGTGGGCCGTCGTACCCATGGATACTGCCGTAGCGATCGCTGCCGGCCTCCCAATCGTGTTGGGCCTGGGCGATTTCCGCTTTGTTGTGCCCGACAAAATTCCACCAGATCAGGATTTCCTGGGCGCAAGGCTCGCCGCCAAGCAAAATGACCCGGCTGCCTGGGCTTAACTGCAAACGTAGTTCGCTGTTTCCGCGGCCTAAATAGGCCAGTTCATCGACGGCAAACTGCTGCGTGCCGATGCGGGTTTCGCCTTCCAGCGTCAGAATGCCATATTCGAATACCGGGTCCAGGGGCAACAGGATGTCGCTGCCTTGTGCGCTGAACAAGTCCATTCCGACTAAAGGAGAATATAACTTGGCCGGCGCATGGTGGGCGTTGTAACTTCCCGCCAGCAAGGTAAAGTCGCAGCCGTTCTCGCTCCAGCGGGGTAAGTCAGGGTGATGGTCGAAAGCCGGGGCACAGGCGCTGACTTCGGGCGGCAGGGCGATCCACAATTGCGCCGCATGCAGTTGATCTTCGCCAGGCAGGGATTCTTCCGTATGAGCGATGCCTCGACCCGCCGTCATCAGGTTGACCTGGCCGGGCCTGATGACTTGTTCATTGCCCAGGCTGTCGCGATGCAGGACTTCCCCTTTGATCATCCAGGTGAAGGTTTGCAGGCCAATGTGCGGGTGCGGCCCGACACGCATGCCGGCGCCGGGGTTGAATACTGCGGGGCCGGCATGGTCCAGAAAGCACCAGGCGCCTATCATGCGCCGTTGCCGCGAGGGCATTAGCCGGTTGATGGGAATACCGCCGACTTCCGCATGACGCGACGTAACGCGTTGTACGCTTCTTTCGCCATTTTCCTGCAATGGGCAGTCAAGTGATGACGATGCTTGGGTGTCTGTCGTGCTCATTGGTGGTACTCCCAAAAAAAGTAAAGCAAGTTTCCAACTTATGCCGCAGGCTGCGGCATCTGGCCGAAGCGTCCGGTATTGAAGTCGGTAATGGCTTCCTGGATTTCGGCCTGGGTGTTCATAACGAACGGCCCATAACCCACGATAGGCTCTTCAATGGGCTCGCCGCTTAGAACCAAGACGGTAGCATCGCTGTTGGCTTCCAAGGATACATCGGTATCTGTACGGTCGAACAGCACCAGTTGAGCTTCACGGGCGATATGCTGGCCATTCACCAGCACAGTGCCGTGCAGCACGACCAGCGCCAGCATACGGCCTTCTGGTACCGTCAATCCGGTTGCATGGCCTTGGTGCAGCCGCAGATCCCAAACATCCATGGGGGTGAATGTCTTGGCTGGCCCTTGATGGCCTTGGTAGTTGCCAGCAATGACTCGTACCCGGCCTGCGCCATCGGCCAGTTCGACCGACGGAATATCGCCGTCGAGTATGGTCTGGTAGCCAGGTGCCGCCATTTTGTCTTTGGCCGGCAGGTTTACCCATAACTGCACCATTTCCAGCATGCCGCCTTTGCGAGTGAATTCGGTTGAATGGAATTCTTCATGCAAAATACCTGAGGCTGCTGTCATCCACTGTACGTCGCCAGGGCCTATCAGGCCGCCGCTCCCGGTTGAATCACGATGCTCTACCTCGCCTTTATAGACGATGGTTACGGTTTCAAAGCCGCGGTGCGGATGCTGGCCGACTCCCCGCGGACGTTCTGCGGGAGTAAATTCAGTGGGGCCGGCATAGTCGAGCAACAAGAAGGGGCTGGTGTGCTTGCCCAGGCTGTCGTAGGAAAATAGCGAGCGCACAGGGAAACCGTCACCTACCCAGTGCTGTTTGGGGCTGGTATAAATACCGAGTACTTTCTTCATGGTGTTCTCCTGTAGGACATGAGTAACATGATAGAACCGCGGAAGGGTATTCGGTAGACAGGCTAATTTGCCATCAGCGTCCTGTTAATAGAACGCTTTTGCAAGGCTGAAACGGGTCGCTTCAGCCTTGCTTTCTTAAGAGTTTAAGTTTGTTGCAGACTTAGAACTCTTCCCAGTCGTCGGCACCTGCCAATTGCGGTGCGGCGGCTAACGGCAGGGACGTTTTTGCAGGGCGTGCTGCTGGCCTGGACGCTGCTTGCTTGGGCCGTTGCAACGAAGGCGATGGTGCCGGGCGGCGTTCTTGGGCGACGGGCGCGGAAGCGATGGCATTTAGCCCGGCTTCTATTTTGAATACCCTGACGATATCGACCAGATGCCGGGCCTGGTCGTTCAGGCTATCGGCTGCTGCGGCGGACTGCTCGACCAATGCGGCATTTTGCTGGGTGACATCGCTTAGCTGGACTACTGCCTCGTTGATTTGCGACAGGCCGCTGGTTTGTTCCGTGGTCGCTGCGCTAATGTCATTGATGAGGTCGGTAACTTGTTTGACCTGCGTCACAATGCCTTTCATGGAGTCGCCGGCGTCATGCACCATTTGGGTGCCATGGCTGATCTGGGCGACGCTTGCATCAATAAGATTTTTGATGTCTTTGGCCGCTGATGCGCTTTTTTGAGCAAGGCTGCGTACTTCGCTGGCCACGACGGCAAAGCCTCGCCCTTGTTCGCCGGCACGGGCGGCTTCGACCGCGGCATTGAGTGCCAGGATATTGGTCTGGAAGGCAATGCCATCAATCACGCCGATGATTTCAACAATCTTCTTGGAGGATGCGTCGATCTCGTCCATGGTCGTGACAACATTATTGACGGCTTCTCCGCCATTGGATGCCGATACGCTGGCGCTGGAGGCCAGACGGGCAGCCTGCTGGGCGACTTCGGCATTGCTCTTGACCGTACTGGCAAGCTCTTCCATCGCAGCGGCGGTTTCGGTGATATTGGCAGCCTGTTCTTCGGTTCGTTGCGATAGGTCGGTGTTGCCGACGGCAATTTGATTTGACCCTGTGGCGATGTTGTCGCTACTGGCGCGCACCGCTGATACCACTTTTTGCAGAGATACCTGCATCAGGCTGATGGCTTCTATGACGCTGTTCCGTGCGGCTTTTGAGGTGTCTATACGGGAGGTCAGGTCACCTCTGGCGATAGCGCCGGCGATGCTGGCTACCTCGCTGGGTTCACCACCTAGTTGGCGCGCCAGGCCGCGTGCGATAAGAATTCCGAGCGCGCCGGCCGACAATGCGCCGACCAGGGTCAGAATCAGCAGCACCATAAACTCGCTTTTGTAGAGGGCTTCGGCCTGATTGTCCAAAGCGTCCGCATCGTTTTGTTTGCGCTCTACTAACTTGGACATCAGATCGCCGGTCTTATTGGCAAGCGGACGTATTTCGTTGGACAGCATGGCGACCGAGTTCTGGGTTTGACCCAGTGCTTCTTGCTGGATCTGCGCTGCTACTCTGTTCAGGCCGGCCTCGTAAGCCAATAAGGCGTCGCGGGTTTCTGCCACGAGCGCTTTGCCTGCGTCCGTGCTGAACTTGGCGCCGGCCTTATCAAGGTCAGACTTGGTTTTATTTAGGAAGTCTGGCATTGCCTGCATATGCTGGGCCCGGACTTCAGCCGTTGGCGCCAGCATGGCGTTGCGTATTGCGCGTTCGGCGCTGAGCATATTCAGGCTGGCGTCTGAAGCGTGGCGCAAGCCGAGTAGGTCACGGCTATACATGGTAAATGCCATGTTATTGATTTGCCCTGCCGAACGAATACCTATGGTACCTATGATAGCGGCGATAGCGGCGACAATCAGAAAACCACCAATTAGTTTGGTGCTGACTTTCATGTTGATAAACCAATTCATTTACATCTCCGGAGCCGTTCAATCATTGACGGGAGGTTGGGAATATCGGTATCAGCACATAGTTGATACCGATGGAAGGGGAAAAAGCATAAGAAAAAACCATTAAGAATCAGATAAATACAGTCAAGCGTGTTGGACTGGAATTTATAAGTTAGTGTTATTGTTAACGGCCGTACCGGCGGAAACTTTAAATGCTAAATGTTGAATGTTGATTGGATCTACACTTAAAAAGATGAACGTTGCCGCGACTTTCTTTGTTTCTTCAACGCGTATGGCCTTGGCTGCAGTTAGTCTGATGTGGGTATGCGGCGCCACGGCGCCGAGCGCGCATGCCGATAGCTCTTCGAATGCCACCGTGCTTGACGCCGAGGCCAGTGATCCTGCCAAACTGGGCTGGATGGTGGGTTCGCCACCGCCGGCTGACCGCATCATTCGTTTCGGTGATGGTAGCTACTTTCGCTTTCCGGCAATGCGCTGGAGCGTATCGAATTTTCGCCAGCTTATGCCTACCGTGAATGTTTCCCGCGGGTTGGGTGCGCCGGTGCCGTTGCCTCGCGCCTTGCGCACAGACATTGACGACATCAGCTTTACGCCTATCGGTGCGGATAAGACCATGACCTGGGCCGAATCGCTGGCCGCCAATTACACTGATGGCATTGTGGTTCTGCACCGTGGGCGTATTATTTATGAGCGTTATTTCGGCGTGCTCAAGCCGCAAGGCCAGCATGCCGCCATGTCGGTCACGAAATCAGTAGTTGGTACGCTGGGCGCGATGCTGGTGGCCGAAGGCCGTCTTGATCCAGGCAAGCGCGTAGCTGACTATGTGCCGGAATTGGCCAAATCCGCTTTCGGCAATGCCACGGTGCGCCAGGTGCTTGATATGACGACGGCGCTTAAGTACAGCGAGGATTATGCCGATCCGGATGCCGAGGTCTGGGCCCATGCTCAAGCCGGTAGCCCCTTGCCAAAACCCAAAGACTACATCGGTCCTCGCAGTTATTATGAATTCCTTGAGACCGTGCAACCGCAAGGGCGGCATGGCGATAAGTTCGGCTACAAAACGGTAAATACCGATGTGCTGGGTTGGGTCATTGCCCGCGTGACCGGCAGCAATGTGGCCGACTTGCTTTCAGAGCGTATCTGGAGTCGCCTTGGCGCCGAACAGGATGCCTACATGACGGTCGACTCTATCGGCACCCCGTTTGCCGGCGGTGGCTTGAATACGGGGCTGCGTGATTTGGCCCGGTTTGGCGAGATGTTGCGCAACGATGGCCGATTCAATGGGCAGCAAATTGTGCCTAAGGCAGTTATCGATGATATCCGCCGTGGCGGTGATAAGAAGGCGTTTGCCAAGGGCGGCTACCCGCTGTTGCAAGGCTGGAGCTACCGCGATATGTGGTGGGTTACCCATAACAAGCATGGCGCCTTTGCGGCTCGCGGTGTTCATGGCCAAAGCATCTACATCGACCCCAAGGCTGAAATGGTGATTGTGCGCTATGCGTCCAATCCAGTAGCCGGCAATGCCGCCAACGATCCGACGACCTTGCCGGCCTACCAGGCCTTGGCGCAACGTTTGATTCTGAGGCTGAACTAGCCGGGCAGGTTTTTTACCTTATCCAGTGCTTGTATTGTGGATACGCAAGCCTGGGCGGCTTCCGCGCCTTTAATTTTGAAATGCGCCAGGAAAAAACTGTGATGCTCTTCGCCTGCATGGAAGTGATGGGGCGTCAGTACGGCGGACAGCACCGGCACCTCGGTTGTGAGCTGCACTTGCATCAGTCCAGAGATGACAGCCTCCGAGACGAACTCGTGTCGATATATGCCCCCGTCTACGACCAACCCTGCCGCCACGATAGCCGCATATTGGCCGCTATTGGCTAACAATTTGGCGTGCAAGGGAATTTCGAAGACACCGGCGACTTCAAAGAAATCAATATCGGATTCGTCGTAGCCCAAGTTGATGATTTCAGCGATAAAAGCATCGCGGCACTGATCGACGATGTCGCGATGCCAGATTGCCTGGACAAATGCGATGCGTCGGGGCGCTAGGGTTGTGGGTGAGTTAACTGCGGGTTGGTGCTGCATGTGACGATTCCTGTTTTTAAAAACATAAAAAAACAGGGCATATTGGATAGATAGGGATTGCGAGGCGTGCAAAAAACACGCCTAAAACGGACTCTTCAATAAGATGATAAACCGCATCCCGCTCTCTCTTTATCCGGACTATGACCGTCGGCTCCGGAATCGCACCGGGTCTGCTGACCTTGCTGTAGGAATGATGGGAGGCATCGATCCAATGGCAAGCGCTCGCGGGCTAGGCACATTGCATGCCATTACCGCCGGTGGGGAATTTCACCCCGCCCTGAGAACGTTTGTGGCCTTCCGCCGCGATACGCTAGGGATAGACCACTGCAAAAATATATCATGATTCACCAGCCAATTCTGTGTTTCTCATCCATTGAGTGATGACGTTCGTCGTCAGAGGAGTGCAGATACGTGTTGGTGGTGCTAATCGATGCGTGCCCCAGGTTGTCACGCACATGGCGCAAGTCCACCGCATTGTTGGCCATATGTGAACCGGCGGTGTGTCGCAACCAGTGGGCCGACGCTTGCTCAACCCGTTGCGCCCTGGCTTCGGATTCAGGCCCTTGCGCCCGGATCCGGTCGGCAGCAGCTTTAAATACCTGTTTAACCATTGTATGTACAGCCGCTCGGGTCAAGGCGCGTGTTTGCTTGCCTATAGGTAGTAGCAGCGGCGTGGTTTCGTCGGTCAAAGGCATGGGAGCATAGGCCTTTGCTGCCCGGTATCGGGCAAGTTCCGTCATCAGTTCATGGGTGGCCGGGATGATGCGTGTCTTGTCGCCTTTACCGGTGACTTCCAGCCACCAACGTTCCTGGCCGGTGTTGTCACGCCGGCAAAAAAAACCGCCCATGGTGTTTTCTGTGACTTCGGAAATCCGCAATCCGCATAAGTACAACAATGAAAATAGCCAGCGCAGGCGCAGATAGTGTTCACGTTGACGCGGCGTTTCGCGGGGTAGGGCGTCGATGGTCTGTTTGACTTCTGCCCAGGCTCCATCGTCCAGGTAGCGCGTTATGCGTGGCTTCGCTTTGCGTGCGCGCTGGCGCGACAGAGCCCATGGGTTGCCAGTCAGATAGCCTGCTGCGGCCAACCATGAAAACATGGAGTTCAAGATGATGACTGTGAGTCGTCGGCTGCTTGGCGCCAGGGGGCCGGCGAATGGCCGCCAGTCTGGGTGCGAGCGTGCAACTTTTCGCCCGCTAGGCATTATCCATTGCGAGGCTGGCTGCGGGTCGGCAAGAAAGTGCTGGTATAGCAGTAAATCTTCATGGATCAGGGACGACACCGGTTTTCGCAAAGCCACGGTAGCCCACAGTAGCAGCCGTTCGGCTTCTTTGCGGTAGTTGTTGAAGGTATTCGGTGTATCGATAAAGCGAGCCAGCCAGGCTGTGATGGCGTCGATGTCGGTATTTGCACTGATTTGAGGTCGATTGCCCGTGGCCCGATTGCTTCCGTTGTGGCCATCCAGTTCCGGTGAAATCTGTAGGCCAGCCAGGGGCAAGGGCAGGGCAAGTGCTACGGAAGATTCAGCGTTGGATGCCATTTTGCGCTCTATCCAATCAGTGGAGGGTGTTTTTCAAGTAATTTGACATTATAGCAATAATGTCAAATTTATATAATCATAAGTTGTATTTGCAACGTAATACGTAGTATTATTTATAAAAATTAAGATGAAAAAATGGTGGTAGCTATGGACTTCACAAGTAATACGGCGCTTTCCAGCGATATAGACGCGCTGCGAGCCCGGTTTCCCCAAACGCAAGAGCTGTATCGCGAAGTGTGTGCGCTATTGTTCTTTCGTTACGGCGTCACGCCCACAGCCAACAAGCTTTATCAATTGGTGCGTAAAGGCAGCATGAGCGCCCCAGCGGATGCGTTGACTAAGTTCTGGGAAGACTTGCGGGAAAAGAGTCGAACCAAAATCGAGCATCCTGATTTGCCTGAGGCCTTGAAAACTGCCGCTGGCGAGATGATGGCGACGCTCTGGTCAAACGCCCAGGTAGAGGCACAGGAGTCGTTGGCCGCTCATAAGGCTGAATCTCAAGCCCAGGTAGTTCAGGCTAAAGACGCCATGGCTGCGGCGCTGGCGGATCGCGACATGGCTCGCGGGATGCTGGAATCCACTCGCGCTGAGCTGACACTGGCCTTGAACCAGGTCGCGGCGCTAAGAGAGCAACTCGCGGCAACAGACGCTGCCCGTGTAGCGATAGCCAATGCGCTTGAGGAAGCCCGGGACGATAATATTGCCCTTGGGGAGCAGCTTAAAGAACGCCATAGCGAATTTGCCGCCGAGATCGATAAGCTTCACGCCGCCACGCAATTGGCCGAAGAACGCTTTCGTTCAACTGAAAGGCGCGCTTTGCTGGAAATAGACCGGGAACGCACGGTAGCGGCGGGCTTGCGCAAAGATCTGCAAGGGCTTAGAGTCGAGGCCACGCAAAGCGATGAACGCCATCGAAAAGAGGTGGCGCAGCTGCAGGATCAGCTTGGTGATATCAAACAGCAGAAGGGGCAGTTGGAAGGCAAGCTTCAGGCAATGGCAGCCAGCCTTGATCTTGCTAGCGCCGAAGCAAAACAGATACAGGCTCAATTCAGCGAAGCCAATGCGCAGGCCGCTTTATATCGCGCACAGGCCCAAGACTGGCGCAGCAATGCGGAACAAATGCAGCAACGCCTGACCGATATGCAAATTGCCAACAGGCCTATGCGAGGCAGGCGCAAGCCCGGTTAAATCCTTATGAATGCTTTGTTGCTGGTAATTATTGTCATTGCAGCGATAGTGCTGGCAGACTGGATACCGAAGTTTCGCTTGAGGCGCGCCGTTCAAGCCCGTTTTCCCGATCGCTTTTCCCGGATTCTTGAAGAAAACATTCCCGTTTATTCAAGGATGCCGAATGAACTGCAACAGCAGCTTCAGTACCTGGTCAAGCAATTCCTGCATCAAAAGGAATTCTACGGTTGCGGCGGCTTGGAAATTACCGATGAGATCAGGGTCACGATCGCCGGGCAGGCCTGTTTATTATTATTGAATCGCCTGCCTCGCGTTTATCCCGAACTGCATACGATACTGGTGTATCCCTCTGCGTTCATTGTCCCTGCCACGGAGCTTGAGCCTGGCGGGGTGGTGACTTATACCAAGCACAGTTTGCTGGGTGAATCGTGGGGCGATGGGCGCGTCATCTTGTCGTGGGATGATGTGCAGCAGGGCGCCCAAGATTTCACCGATGGGCATAATGTAGTGCTGCACGAATTTGCACACCAGTTGGATGAAGAGTCGGGCCGCGCCAATGGCGCACCCATCCTGGGCAGCCGCTTGAATTATCCTGGGTGGGAGGCAGTGTTATCGCGCGAGTTTGCAAACCTGCAATCCGATGTTTTGCATCATCAGGCCACCGTGCTGGATGAGTATGGCGCCATAGACCCTGCCGAGTTCTTTGCCGTGGCAACAGAGGCCTTCTTTGAAATGCCGGCGCAAATGGCCGAGCATCATCCAGAGTTGTTCAAAGAACTGAAAAACTACTATCAGGTGGATCCGCGAGACTGG
>DATJCP010000560.1:0-4839 GCA_035514715.1 Candidimonas sp. | reverse complement strand
CCCGCATTAAGGTTTTTCATGGCAGCACATTAGTAACCCGGCTGGCCTGCTTGGGCTATGCCGAAACATGTACGGTGCATATAGACACCATCAGGAGGACTTGGAGATGAAACGTTCATTTAAATTTGCCGCAGCAATGGTAGCCGTAGCAGGCACGCTGGCTTCCGTTGCGCTGCCGGCGTCAGCTGCCGAAGAGCAGTTCGTACCTTTGCTGGCGTATCGCACGGGTTCTTTTGCTCCCCTGGGGATCCCATGGGCTGATGGCAAGATGGACTACCTCAAGCTGGTCAACGAGCGCGATGGCGGCGTTAACGGCGTCAAGATCACCTACGAAGAGTGTGAAACCGCCTATGCCACCGATCGCGGCGTTGAGTGCTATGAGCGCCTGAAAGACAAAAACGGCGGCGCATCGGGCTTCGATACGCAGTCCACCGGCATTACCTTCGCCCTGACCGACAAGGCTTTCGTAGACGGGGTATCGATTGAAACCATGGGCTATGGCCTATCGCAGTCGGCTAACGGCGCGGTATTCAAGTGGAACTTTCCGTTGCTGGGTACCTACTGGACTGCGGCTGACGTCATGATTCAGGATATTGCCAAGAAGCTGGGTGGCGAAGACAAGCTCAAGGGCAAGAAGATAGCGCTGGTTTATCACGATTCGCCTTACGGCAAAGAGCCCATCACCCTTTTGCAAGAGCGCGCCAAGGTCAATGGCTTCGAGTTGCTGTTGTATCCCGTGACAGCGCCTGGGGTGCAGCAAAAATCCACCTGGCTGCAAATCCGCCAGAACAAACCCGATTACCTGCTGCTCTGGAGCGCCGGCATCATGACGCCTACGGCGATTCGCGAAGCTCAGGCTGTCGGTTATCCCCGCGACAAAATGTATGGCATCTGGTGGGCCAGTTCCGAGAACGATGTCCAGGATCTCGGGCAAGTCGCCAAAGGCTATAACGGCATTACCATCCACAACAGCGCCGACCATGGCAAGGTGCATGATGAGCTTAAAAAGTACGTGTATGACAAGGGCCTGGGTACCGACACCAATGGTAAATACGTGGGCACGATTGCACATACGCGCGGCATGATGATTTCCTTGCTGCAGGTCGAAGCCATACGTACAGCGCAAGAAAAGTATGGCAAAGGCAAGCACATGACTCGCGAGCAGGTTCGGTGGGGCTTCGAAAACCTGAACATCACCAAGGAACGCCTTGAGGAATTGGGTTTTGCCAAGTTGATGCGTCCGGTGAAAACCTCGTGCAACAACCATATGGGCGACGACTGGGCTCGTATCATTCAATGGAACGGCGCCAAGTTCGACATCGTTTCCGATTGGTATCAGTCCGACAAGAAGTTCATCGACCCGCTGGTCAAAGACCTGGCAGCCAAGTACGCCACCGAGAAGAAGATCACTCCTCAAGCGTGCGCAGGTTAGTAGCAGCGTAAGGTGTGCCTGGCTGCTGTCATGCAGCGGCCAGGCTGAACGGATTGCAGGAAAACAATATGAATACGAATACCGAGGCTCAGGTTCCCAAGATTCTGCTGAATGTGAACGGAATCGAGGTCATATACAACCACGTTATCCTGGTGCTTAAAGGCGTGTCGCTGTGCGTGCCCGAAGGCAAGATCGTGGCGCTGCTCGGGGCCAACGGCGCCGGTAAAACAACCACCTTGCGTGCCGTATCCAATCTGCTCAAGGCCGAGCGCGGCGACGTGACCAAAGGCAGTATCGATTACCGCGGCGAACGCATCGAAAGGTTGACGCCCGCCGACCTGGTCAAGCGCGGCGTGGTGCAGGTCATGGAAGGCCGTCATTGTTTTGCGCACCTGACAATAGAAGAAAACCTGCTGACCGGCGCGTATACCCGCAGTATCAGCCGAGGAGAGCTAAGCGCTTCCCTGGATAAGGTGTACCAGTACTTTCCACGGCTCAAACAGCGTCGCGGCAGCCAAGCCGGATACACCTCGGGCGGCGAGCAGCAAATGACGGCTATCGGGCGCGCCCTGATGGCCGACCCTAATATGATTCTGCTGGATGAGCCTTCAATGGGGTTGGCTCCGCAAATCGTAGAAGAAATCTTCGAGATCGTACGCGACTTGAACCAGCGGGAAGGCGTCAGTTTCTTGCTTGCCGAGCAAAACACCAATATTGCCTTGCGCTATGCCGATTACGGCTACATCCTGGAAAATGGACGGGTCATGATGGATGGCGAGGCCAAGGCGCTGGCTGAAAACGAAGACGTCAAAGAATTCTATCTGGGCGTATCCAGCGGCGAAAGAAAAAGCTTTCGCGACAATAAGTTCTATCGGCGCCGCAAGCGCTGGCTCGCCTAAAGGCAAAATCATCATGACGACATATTTCGAGGAACGCGAGCGGATGTCTGCGTCCGAGCGCGAACAGGCTTTGCTGGGCCGTTTGCCGGCGGCGTTGAAAAGTGCGCGTGAGCGCGCGCCAGCTATTGCTCAACAGCTGCAGGGAGTCGATCCCGATGGCATCTGCCAGAGGTCTGACCTGGAAAACATCCCTGTTATCCGTAAAAGTGAATTGCTCCAGGCCCAGATCGCCATGCGGCAAGGTCAGGCAGGCCAGCAGCTTCCCGCTGTCAGCCGGATATTCGGAGGTTTCTCCGCCATAGGTTGGGGGCAGGCAGCGCGTGTCTTTGCTTCGCCGGGTCCTATTTACGAGCCCGAAAGCAAGCGTCCCGACTATTGGGGATTTGCGCGTGCGCTATATGCGGCGGGCTTTCGTTCTGGTGATCTGGTCTATAACTGTTTTTCGTATCACTTCACGCCTGCTGGCTCCATGATGGAAACCGCCGCCCACGCTTTGGGCTGCACGGTGTTTCCTGGCGGAGTAGGGCAAACTGAGCAGCAAGTGCAAGCTATTGTCGATCTGGCGCCCGCGGGTTATACCGGCACGCCCAGTTTCTTGAAGATCATCCTGGAAAAGGCGGATGAACTGGGTGTTGCGTTACCGTCGATCAAGCGTGCGCTGTTTTCCGGCGAAGCCTTTCCTCCATCGTTGTGCAAGTGGTTCGCACAGCGCGGGATAGACGGCTACCAGGCATACGGCAGCGCCGATCTGGGCATGATCGCTTATGAAACCTCGGCCCGCGAAGGCCTGGTGCTGAATGAAGACATGGTTCTGGAAATTGTGCGCCCTGGCAGCAACCAGGCAGTGCCTGATGGCGAAGTGGGCGAGGTGGTGGTCACCACCTTGAACCCCGATTACCCGTTGCTGCGCTTTGGCACTGGCGATCTATCGGCTATCTTGCCGGGCGCGTCGCCTTGCGGACGCACGAATGTGCGCATCAAAGGCTGGATGGGGCGGGCCGATCAAACCACCAAGGTGCGAGGCATGTTCGTGCACCCCGGCCAGATTGAACAGGTTCTCAAGAGGCACCCCCAAGTTGGTAAAGCCAGGTTGGTCGTTAGCGGCAAGGTAGGCAACGACATCATGGTGTTGATGGTTGAGCTTGCCGACCCGGGTGCGGATTTGCTGATTGAGCTTGCCGGCTCGGTGCGCGAACTGACCAAGTTGCGCGCCGATATCGAAGTAGTCGAGCCAGGCAGTTTGCCCAACGATGGCAAGGTCATAGACGATATCCGCAGTTACGAATAAGTTTATTTGTTTTTGTGCATGCCGATTGCAGTAACATGCCAAAAAACGATCAAGAATACTTACCGTAAGGGGAATGTTATGCGCAAGTTCAAGTACGCCGTGGGCGCCGTTGTCATGCTGGCCGGAGTGCAGTTGGCGCATGCCGATACGCTTGATGTCGTCAAGAAGCGCGGCTTCGTGCAGTGCGGCGTTACAACGGGTTTTGCAGGATTTTCGGCACCCGATGCCAAAGGCAATTGGCAAGGCCTGGATATTGATATGTGCCGCGCGGTGGCTGCGGCAGTTTTGGGTGACGCATCAAAGTTCAAGGCGGTTCCCCTGAACTCCCAGCAGCGTTTTACGGCGCTGCAGTCGGGCGAAATCGATTTGCTTGCGCGTAACACAACGGTCACTCAGCAGCGCGATACGGCGCTGGGCGCCATCCATGCCGGCATCAACTTTTACGATGGACAGGGCTTCCTGGTGCTCAAGTCTTTGGGCGTGAAAAGCGCAAAGGAACTCGATGGCGCCACTGTTTGCATGCAGACCGGCACATCCAACGAGAACACCATGGCCGATTGGGCGCGCGCCAATAATGTCAAATACAAGCCTGTGGTTATCGAGCAGTTCAATGAAGTGGTCAATGCATTTGCGGCAGGCCGCTGCGATGTATTTACCACCGACGCCTCGGGCCTGGCTTCGATTCGTATTTCCAAGCTTGAAAATCCCGACAACTATGTTGTTCTGCCCGAGATCATTTCCAAAGAACCCTTGGGGCCTTTCGTACGCCAGGGCGATGACCAGTGGCTGAATATCGTCAAGTGGTCGTTGCACGCCATGGTGGGCGCCGAAGAGCTCGGGGTAACGTCAAAGAACGTCGACGAACAGCTTAAAAGCACCAACCCCAATGTGCTGCGCTTGTTGGGCGTTACGGCCGGAGCCGGTAAAAACATGGGCGTTGACGAAAAGTGGGCTTATAACATCGTCAAGCAAGTCGGTAATTACGGCGAAAGCTTCGAGCGCAATGTGGGCCAGGGCAGTCCCTTGAAGATCCAGCGCGGTTTGAATGCGCAATGGACCAATGGCGGCTTGATGTACGCATTGCCTGTGCGCTGATCGCTTCTACTGCTAAAAAAAACGCCATCCAGACAGCAAATCTGGATGGCGTTTTTGTATGGCTATGGCTATATCAATCGACTGAGATCTTGGCCGATTGGATCACTTTGGCCCATTTCGCGGTT
>DATJCP010000559.1:0-7382 GCA_035514715.1 Candidimonas sp. | reverse complement strand
GTCGCGTCTGGCGAACAAGCCGCCCGCTTCGCGTTTATAGTCAGCCCAAGTCTCGTCCTTGGCTTGTGCATAGCCATAGGCTGAACTGACGCGGCCCCAGGGAATGAACCCCAGAAGATAGCGCCGCGGTGGCAGGGCGTTGTGCTTGAAACTTGATTCCTGATAGACGACGGACAGTGTTACTTGCGGCGGGACTTTCCACTTGTTCTCCGTTCTCACTGCTGCCCTGTGCCAGCTGGGCTTCTCGCGGAAGATTTCACAAATATTTTCAGGGTTATCGGGAGGTACTGTTGCGCAGCCTGAGGTCAACAGGAGAGTGGTTATTGCGGCGGGGGCGAGTAGCCATGTACGGCGGGGTTGGTGTTTTTGTTGTGAGTTGGCAATTTGCCGGGTTGTGGTGAATTTCATCTAAAACTTGCAACATGTAAGCATTCAAACGTCAATCTTACCGTTTGTGCCGTTTACTCGCTGCGAGTCTTATCGTTAATCTTCCGTTTTGGGTGCGCTGAGGCTCTTGCTGTAGTAGCCCGATTGGTCGAAGCAGCAGACACGCTTCTTGCCGGAAGCAAGCATCTCGCAGGCATTATCAATTCGTTGTTTTCGAGTCTTGGCCTGCTTTGCGGACTCAACCCAGTGGATCCAGTCAAGGCGTGCGATGGTCGTCGTGTCTTCCCACGTAGTCTTGGCTTCTGGATGCATGGCTAGCGCTTCCCGTAGATCATCAGGTAACTGGGGTTCTGGTTCTGGGGCGGCGGGGGAGATTTGAATTGTCACCATGTCTCCGGGCATCGCGTCTGCGGCCTCTTGGAGCTCTTTGCTAACCTTGAGCCAATGACTAAGCTGGCCATCTGGATCAAGTGTGGCTTGAAAGGGGTGCCCATTAAGGGTGCCTTCTATCGATGTTCTGCCGCGCCTTGGCAGCTTGTCACTTGAGGTTTTTGGTAAGACAAGGAACGCCCATGAATCGTCTTTGCCGGGATTCGTCGGGCGAAGCAGTTTTGCTTTAAATGTAGACGTATCTGTTTTTGCCATTTCAGAATACCTTTAATGCTCAATTATCACTAGGCCTGACGCACCAGCGTGCTCTTGCCAAACAGGCTCTCAACTAATTCCACTGCTACTTCGGCTGTGCGATTATGAATGTCCAGCGCCGGATTGAGCTCCACGATATCTAGTGAACCGACCCGCCCGGTATCCGCCAGCATTTCCATACAGAGTTGAGCCTCGCGCCAAGTCGGCCCGCCACGCACCTTGGTACCCACTCCCGGCGCAATGTCGGGATCCAGAAAATCCACGTCAAAGCTTACATGCAAATGCTCATCGGCAGACAGTTGAGCAAGCGCCGCCTGCATCACACCGCGCATGCCCAGCTCGTCGATGGAGCGCATATCGTAGACATCCAGGCCCGCCTCATGGACAAACTGGCGCTCGCCACGATCCACGCTGCGTATACCGATCATGCGTAACTGCGAGGGCAGTAGGGCCGGACCTGGCCCGCCCAGATTAACCAGTTCGTCCGGGCCATATCCGCACAGGCAGGCCGCAGGCATACCATGCACATTGCCGCTAGGAGTGAGTGCGGCAGTATTGAAATCCGTATGTGCATCTAGCCAGAGCACACGCAGCCGCTTGCCTTGTGCTCGACAATGCCGGGCCACGGCACTGATCGATCCGATCCCTATACTGTGGTCGCCGCCTAGTACGATAGGCATACGGTTTTGCTGCAGTTCGGCCCAGACCGCCTCATGCAGGGACTTGTTCCAGCGCACGACTTCGTCAAGATTGCGATAGCCTTGTACGGGCTGGCGCCATGGATTCGCCGGGCCGGACAGATTGCCCGTATCCTGCACATCCATCCCCTGGCGTGCGAGTGCGGGCGGGAGGCCCGCCACCCTCAAGGCCTCGGGCCCCATGCTAGCGCCTCGGGTGCCCGCACCAACATCTGTTGGCACACCGATCAGGCTCACTGCCCGGCAGTCCTTTGTCATCTCAGTGTTCCAGCTCCAGTACGGCACGAGTTTCTATGGCCTGCAGGCCAAGCTGACCAAACAAATCCTTGGGGTTGGCAAGCGTCGGTGTGATCGATACGGGCACCCCCAACCCAAGCTGGCGTGCCTTGTCGAGTATGAACCTCAAGGCCGAAAAGTCCTCCAGTGCAAAACCCACTGAGTCAAAAATGGTCACCTCATCGGCTGACCGGCGGCCTGGGGCCCGCCCGGCGAGCACTTCCCAGAGTGCTGTGACCGGAAAATCGATAGGCAACTGCTGAATTTCACCTTCCACACGTGTCTGAGGTTCAAACTCGACGAATACTCGGCCTTGTTGCAGCACCCGTGGATCCAGCTCGGTCTTGCCAGGGCTATCGCCCCCCACTGCATTGATGTGCATGCCCGGGCGGACGAGTTCCACATCAAAAACGCGTGATTGTGATTGATCTGCGGTGGCTGTAGTAACGATATCAGCGTTTTGCAAGGCCTGCCCAGCGGATCGGCATATGACAATATCCAGGCAGGTTTTGTCCAGACCCGCACCGCGCAGATTGTGTTCCAGCTTTTCGCTGGCGGCCCGATCTATGTCGAAAATATGTAGGCGGCGTATCCCCTGCAGGTAATAAAAAGCCAACACCTGAAACTCGCTCTGCGCTCCATTGCCGATCAGCGCCATGCAGCGGCTGTCAGGCCGGGCGAGCACGCGGGCCGCTACTGCAGAGGTCGCCGCCGTGCGCAAGGCCGTGGTAAACGTGAGCTCACTGAGTAGTTGCACGAATCCTGTATCCGTATCCGCCAGTGCACCCAAAGCCATAACGGTCGGTAGGCCAAGCTGAGTATTCCCCGGATGGCCATTCACGTACTTGAAGCTGTAATGCGTGGCGTCGGAGATCGGCATCAATTCGATCACACCATGGAGCGAGTAGATTGCCAGGCGTGCGGACTTGTCAAATTCATCCCAACGCAGATAATCCTCGCGAATTATCTCTGCCATTCCTGCCAGGCAGTCCCGGACACCCAGCTCGCGAACAATTTGAACGACATCCGGTGAGCTGAGGAACAAGGTCTGCCGTTGGGGAGGCGTGATGGCTAGTTTGCTCATGATGGTCACCTATCGGTCTGGTGCAGCGGCTGGATACTGCTCCTTTCCTCTAGTTTGCCCTTTACTCATCGAAATGTACACGGCCCGAGCGCACCCGCCTGAGTATGCAATTACTGGATCAAGGCATGTCTCGAATTACGACGATGACCGCTCGCCTTAAGGGAGCATTGGTATCGTGACGATCTTGTGTGCGTGTATGCAGCAGATTGATCGGTTTCGAGAAGGTTTCGGAGCTTGATTCAAACAGAATAAGCTAGCTGCGTTTTGCAACCCTGAGATTGATGGCGCGTTCTGTCCGTTGTCGCGCTGCTGCGAAACGCAGAGTCTACCGCTTATCGGCGCCTTGCAGCCATCGCTGATAAGCCGCGCGGGTCACTGCAGACACGGAGTCCAGCACTTGTTGATGATTAACTTGATGCCGTAGCAGCAGCCGCGCATCGGCCACGGTACGGGATTTGCAGAACCAGTGGCAGCTGTGTTGCAGCAGATACAGTTCTGCGGAGAGGTGGTAGGCGCGATTTTTCGGATCCAAGCCGTCTTCATTATCCACCGCATGGCGCAAGCCGGCTGCATGGATGTGCAGCAGTTTGCGAAAGTCTCGCAGCACCGAGGGAAGAAAACGCTCGGCGTAAGGCACGCAAAACGGAAGGGTGCCCATGCTGGTGGCTTGCGCACTTTCCTTTTGCATGGCGTCGGCTAGCGATTGCACCTGTGCTGCCACTGCGCGTTCGGTCTGGTTGAGGGTTTCCAGTACCTGGATTTGGCGTGTTTCATCCTGCCCCTGGATGGCGCGGGTGTAGCCTTGCGTTAGCGTTTCCATGTGGCGCTCAAGCTGCAAGTTGGCTAAATGACGCCCCAGCAAAGCAATATGCGTGCGCTGGTAGCGCACGCGCAACACCTGCCATACCCCAGCGACTATCAACAGGATTAATACTGTTTCCATTGCTCGTATCCCTACATCGTTCCACCCAAATGCAGGCGCACAAGAAAAAAGGCCCAAACCGAAGTTTGGGCCTTTTTAAGAATTTGGAGCGGGAGACGAGTCTCGAACTCGCGACCTCAACCTTGGCAAGGTTGCGCTCTACCAACTGAGCTACTCCCGCATTGTACTGCCTAGCTTTCGGTGTTGGTGGGGTTTGATACCCGCCGAAAGAAGCTTCGCATTATAACCGGTTTTTTTAAGCTATGCAAATCAGTTAGGTTTGCTGCTTTGCCGATTGTTTTTGCCGCTGGTTTTTTAACTACCCAAGGGGCTGTAAAAAAACCTACTGCACTAAACATTGTTAATACGTCGTTAAAAACGTAGTAACATTTAGCGAAGACCGCAATAATAGCATGAAGATATAGTGGTCTGTCAAATCGTTATTTACTTCGGGCTTAATTTTGCTGCAAATCTCTGATCAGGATCTTACTTCTCTTAATACGCTGGGCCTGCATTCTCATGCTCAGGCGCTGTTGCGCTACCAATCACCGGACCAGTTGCCGGAGCTGTCCAGCGTGGCTAGCCGCTATTCCAGCGTATTTGTGCTGGGCGGTGGCAGCAATGTGGTGCTGGCGCCGACGCTGGCTTGCCTGGTCATAAAAGTTGAGTCGCGCGGCATCAGTATTTATGAGCAGACCGATAGCCAGCTGATTGTTGAAGCGCATGCGGGCGAAGTCTGGCACGACTTTGTGTCCACTTGTGTAGACCGTGGCTGGGCTGGGCTTGAGAACCTGGCCTTGATTCCGGGTACGGTAGGGGCCGCACCGGTACAGAATATAGGCGCTTATGGCGTTGAGCTGGACCAGCGTTTTCATAGTTTGGTCGCTTGGGATCTGCATAAGGGCCAGGCTGTGGAAATGAATGCCGCCGATTGCGGATTTTCGTATCGCAACAGTTTTTTCAAACAGGCCGAGCCGGGCCGGTGGCTTATCGTGAAGGTGCGTTTTGCTTTACCGCGTCAATGGCAGCCCGTGCTGGGTTACCCAGATCTGCAAAGGTATCCGGTGTTGGAAAAGGCCGGCGCTTTGGCAACGGCGCGACAAGAATTCGATGCGGTATGCGAGATACGCCGACAGAAACTGCCTGACCCCGCGGTATTGGGTAATGCAGGTAGTTTTTTCAAGAACCCTATTGTTACTGCCGATGTGCTGGCTGCGATCAGAGAAAGTCATCCAGATGCGGTTGCTTATCCGCAGAGCGGCGGTTTGTATAAGTTGGCGGCGGGTTGGCTGATTGACCGGGCTGGCTGGAAAGGGCGCCGCATGGGGCCTGTTGGCGTACATGACCGCCAAGCATTGGTGTTGGTGAATCACGGGGGCGCGACGGCGCACGATATCAAGGTGCTTGCGGATGCTATCCGGGCAGATGTCGTTGAGCGTTTCGGTGTGGATCTGGAGCAGGAGCCTGTAGCAGTTGGATTCGCTGGGCTTAGGCCGTAGTTTGTTGTTTACTTTCTTTCTTAAGCGGTGGCTGTGACCGGGGCAGGGACTGGCTTCACGCGTTTGCGGCCCTGTGCTGCGCCAGGGCTTCCCGTGTCAAGGCCAAATCCCGGGGCGGGCGCGAACTCACGCCCATGGACAGCCACTGGCTGTCCATAAACGGTCGCTCGAACAGCGCGCCCTTGCATCCCCGTGAATTGGCCTTGCCCCGGCGCACGCGTAAGTCGCCAGTCCCTGCCCCGGTCACAGCCGCCGTCGCGTAAGAAGGCATGCCTAGACGACTACGGCCAGCAGCCGGTTTGGGGCGAGAGAGGGAGGTCGTGATATTACGTACGGTCTGCGCATGTAGGCGCGGTTGTGGCTGCTACCGTACGTTCCTGGCTGTTCCGTTCCATCAGGTACCTGGCCTGAGGTATGCGTCCCGAAGAGACCGCAGCGATGATTCGCCAGGCCCACACCAGCTCGCTGCGCCGCATAAGAATCGATGAAGCGAATATAAGTAAGACTCGATGCAGCCAACATAACAAACGCCGACGCCAACATAACAAGCGATGAAGCCGTCATAAAAACGAAAACGCCAAGACAAAAAAGGGCCACGAATTCAACCCGTGGCCCTGTGCTTACTGCTACTGCCTGGCAACAATCTTACGTCGCCAAAACATCCTGCATATCAAACAACCCGAACTCCTTGCGCGCCAAATAGCGCGCAGCACGCAAACTACCTTGCGCATAAGTCGAACGGCTGCTTGAGCGGTGCGTGATTTCAATACGTTCGCCCGTACCGCAAAAATACACAGTATGGTCGCCCACAATATCGCCGCCGCGCACCACCGAAAACCCGATATGGCCAGTTTCGCGTGCGCCGGTTTCACCGTGGCGCGCCCAATCGGCAACATCGTCAAGCTTCTTGCCCCATGCCGAAGCCACGGTTTCACCCATGGCCAAGGCAGTGCCTGATGGCGCATCTACCTTGTTGCGATGATGGGCCTCGAAAACCTCGACGTCATAGCCGCTGTTAAGCAGACGGGCAGCCATGTCCAGTAGCCTGAGCGTGGCGTTGACGCCGACGCTCATGTTGGGAGCGAAGACCACGGCAATTTTCTGGCTCGCTGCTTGTATTGCTTGCTTGCCTTCGTCGTTGAAACCGGTTGTGCCGATCACGCATTTGACGTCGTGCTTAATGCAGGCTTGCAAGTGCAGCAGCGTGCCCTCGGGGCGGGTGAAATCAATCAGGCAGTCTGCCTGCGCTAAGGCATCAAGGTCGTCGGTGATGAGCACGCCCGTGTTGTGGCCCAAAAACGCCCCGGCATCTTGGCCGATGGACGAAGATCCGGCGCGGTCGAGTGCAACGGTCAGTTTCAGGTCGGGGCTTGCCACAACGGCTTCGATCAGCATGCGGCCCATACGGCCGTCGGCGCCTGCAATAGCAATACGCATTGTTCTTTTCTCCTAGCGCAATGGTTCGGCGCTGCTTCGACCCGGCATTGGCACGCCTGGTTGGGTAGGCCTTGGTTCCTGGGCATTGAGGATGGGGCGTCGGTGTTGCGGCGCCGCGTTTTCTGGCGAGCTTTCTTGTGTGCTGTTAGAAGGCTGCGCATCGCTCGTTGGTGCGACAGTGTCGACTGGAGCCGCTTGCGTATCGCTGGCGGTGCCAGTGTCGGGCTGGGCAGCTTCCTTGTCGCTGGCATCCTTGTCGGCGGCTTGTGTGCTTACACCGGTATCCGACTTCTGGAAGGGTTGCCTGTTGGGTTGCTCGTCGCCTTCCCATCGGACCAGGCTGTCGCCTTCGAACCAGACCGTGAACTTGCGCTCTTGTTCTTTTCCGTAGCCTGGCTTGTTATAGTAGGGGTAATCCCAGCGACTGGTGCGGA
>DATJCP010000558.1:0-9666 GCA_035514715.1 Candidimonas sp. | reverse complement strand
CACTCGGGTCTTGCCAGGCATCAGGCGTGACGGAAACAAAGCTAGTAAAGGAATGGGGGTAAAGTTCCATTCGGGTAGTACACGCACCAGCGAGTCCGTGACAGTGAAGGTAGAGCACCTGGCGTTTGGTAGTGGCACTATGCCCAGGCCCAGCGCAGCCATGCGGCTCAACATGACTACGTTGTTGACAGTCAATTGTCCTTTTATCGCGACTTTTTCGACTGTGTTGCTCGACAATAGCTCCCACGTGGAGTCGGCATGGCTTGCCGACGCGCGCAGGCACTCATGTCGTTGCAGATCGGCGGGCGTTATTGGCGCCCCGTGTTGCGCAAGATATTCTGGCGACGCGTAAAGCCCCAGGCGAGTACTGCCTAATTGGCGTGCAATGACGCTGGAGTCTGCTTGTGTGCCGTAACGTATCACCACATCGAACGGATCGGTACGCAGGTCAACAGGATGTATGCCCAGGTCGTACTCGCAATCGATTTCTGGATACTTCTGACAGAAGTCGCGCATGATCATCGGTAGATGCATCAAAGCCAGGCTGCTGGGCATGGAGATGCGCAGGTGTCCTTTGGGCTGTTGAGCAAGTCCAAGCAATTCTTCATGAGCCGTTTGCGCTTCGGCTACGATGCGCTGACATCGTTCAAAATAAACCAAGCCTGCCTCGGTCAGTCCTAGCTTGCGTGTGCTGCGCTTAAGCAGATGCACGCCTATATGGCGTTCCATTTCGCTTATCCGGCGCGATAGGGTCGATGCCGGTATGTTCAGCGACTGTGCCGCACGGGTGAAGCTCCCTATTCTGGCCACTTCAATAAAAAGAGCAATATTGTCTAGTGATGGGCTCATTGTCGACTTCAACCATATCAATAGCCTGTCACTGCTTTTTTATAGATAGGTGCCTATCGCTCTGCGTGTTGGCTGCCTATTGCTTTGAAAAATGGAAATGTGTATGCAGTAAATCAGGGTTTATCCTCATGCTGAATCATCCCATACTGATGCCATCGAAATTCGTTTTATTTGGCAACAGTGGTGCAAAAAATGCCATGCGATTTCGATTTTTCTTGGTGTTTTAATGATTGGAGCAGATATGAAAACCCTCGTTAGTGCATTGATGATTTCCGCTAGCGTATTGGCCGGCACCGCTTATGCCGATGATTCATCGTCCCCTACGCGTGAGCAGGTGGTTACCGAGTTGCAACAGGCCCGAGCGGCTGGGTTGATCAGTAATGGTGAGGAGGCTTATCCAGTCACCGTCAGAAGTGCCAGCACGGAAAACCGCACACAAGTGCAGGAAGAGTTGTCCGCTGCCGTTGCTGCGGGGCAAGTGAACATAGGCGAAGATGTTGAGTACCCGCCAGTCACCGTAGCAGGCAATATAGCGACCCGACCTGAGGTCAAGAATGGGTTGCCCAATTAATACTGGTTCTATCCCTGTGCTTGGATCATGGCCTGGGTAACGTAGGAAATCTGTTCCACGAGATCCGCTTGAGGGGGCGGGCTTGTGGAGCAAGCTAGCATGCTGGTAAATTGGACTGCTACCTTGATGTTTTCATAATCTATAACAGGTCCGGAGACCAGCCTTCATGTTCAAAGTCTATGCCATTGACGGTATAACCCCCGTTGTCGACCCCAGTGCTTATGTACATCCGACTGCAGTGTTGATCGGCGATGTCATCGTGGGTCCCGGTGTCTATATTGGCCCTCTAGCCAGCTTGCGCGGGGATTTCGGGCGCATAGAGCTGAAGGAAGGTTCCAACGTCCAGGATACTTGTGTCATACATGGCGTAGGCGGCAATGACACGGTGGTCGATGTTGACGGGCATATCGGGCACGGGGCCGTGCTGCATGGCTGTACGATTGGGCGCAATGCCATGGTGGGCATGAATGCCGTGGTCATGGATCAGGCCGTTATCGGCGAGTCCAGTATTGTCGCCGCCATGGCATTTGTGAAAATAGGCTTGGTAATCCCGCCACGCAGTCTGGTGGTGGGCGCGCCGGCACGTGTGTTGCGTGAATTGACCGACGCAGAAGTGGCCGGCAAGTCGTCCGGTACACGGCAATATCAGCAGCTTACCCACCGCTGTTTGCAGAGCATGCAAGCGGTAGACCCGTTGACAGCCGTGGAACCGAATCGGGGCCGCATGACAGCAGATATGGTGAAGCCTGCTGGATGATAAAAAATAGCGCCCATCAATATGGGCGCTAAGGGGAGGCTGTGCCGGATCAGGGTCAATAGCCCGTAATCTGGCGTGGCGGCTTATGTGCCGCCAGCCTTAAGACCGATCAAAAATATCGCCGTTCAGTAAAATAGACCTATCGACATTGTGGATGTCGGTATGGCCGCAGAACCCCATGGTGATGTCCAGTTCGTTGGCAATCATTTGCAGGCAGCGGGTTACGCCGGCTTCGCCCATGGCGCCCAGCGAATACAAGAACGAACGGCCTATCATCGTGCCTTTGGCGCCCAGGGCAACGGCTTTAAGTACGTCTTGGCCGGAGCGGATGCCGCCATCCATCCAGACTTCGATTTCCTTGCCTACGGCATGGGCGATGCCTGGCAGGGCGGAAATGGATGAAGGGGCGCCATCCAGCTGGCGTCCGCCATGGTTGGATACGATCAGGGCGTCGGCGCCGCTTTCTACTGCCAGGCGCGCGTCCTGGGCATCCATGATGCCTTTCAGGATCAATTTGCCGCCCCAGCGTTTTTTGACCCATTCGATGTCTGCCCAGCTGAGCGCAGGGTCGAATTGTTCAGCCGTCCAGGACGATAGCGAGGACAAATCGCCCACGCCCTTGGCATGGCCCACAATATTGCCGAAGCTGCGCCGCTTGGTGCCCATCATGCTCATGCACCAGCGTGGCTTGGTGGCCAGGTTGATCATGTTGGCCAGCGTGGGCCGTGGTGGCGTGGACAAGCCGTTTTTAATGTCTTTGTGACGTTGGCCCAATACTTGCAGGTCCAGCGTCAGTACCAAGGCAGAGCAATTGGCCGCTTTGGCGCGGTCGATCAGGCGTTCGATGAAGTCGCGGTCGCGCATGACATACAGCTGGAACCAGAAAGGCTTGTGCGTATGAGCGGCAACGTCTTCGATCGAGCATATGCTCATGGTCGAGAGGGTAAAGGGAATGCCGAATTTTTCCGCCGCCTTGGCGCCCAGGATTTCGCCGTCTGCGTGCTGCATGCCGGTCAGGCCTGTAGGTGCAATGGCAACCGGCATGGCGACATCAATGCCTATCATGGAGCTGCGCAGCGAACGTTTTTCAATATCAACCGCAACGCGTTGGCGCAACTTCAGCTTTTGGAAATCGGCCTCATTCGAACGGTATGTGCCTTCGGTCCAGGAACCGGAGTCGGCATAGTCGTAGAACATTCTGGGTACACGGCGTTCGGCCAGCTGGCGAAAATCTTCAACGCAGGTCATTTTGGATGGAGTGGGCAAGAAACGTCTCCTGGGTTATTGGTATGGCGCAGGATAGGCCTGGCCGATTTTTAGCAAGTAACGCATCTTAACCAAAATTCTGCGGGCTGATAATGCTTGCTTATGTGTGTGTTGCGCGACAGGCGCAGTACAGGGCACATATGGCGGTAGGTCATATTGCGTGCAGGTGATCCACCTCGTTGGCGAAGACCATCATCGCCTTGGTGCCGTTCCACCACAGCACGCGTGCTACCTGCGCGCGACACGCGATATCAAGTGCCTGGATCGGGTCGCTTTCAATGAAATGGGTGTGGCACCGGGACAAAATGGCTTCGGCTTTGTGCACTGCGGTTTGTGTAGCGGCGTGACGGGTTTCGTTGCGCATGATCAGTGGGCCGTTAAAGCCGTGCCTGTTGAGCCAGGCCTGGGTGCGCAGCCTGTCCTGTTCAGGGCGGCCGGTAATGATAGTGACGTTTGCCAAGTCGAGTTGCGGCAGAACTGGATTGGGCAGTAGTTGGTCGCGGCGCGTCAGGGTGGCTTGCAGCGCCTCGGCGTACTCTTGCTCGGGCAGGTCCATAAGCAATATACCGTCCAGGTCTATAGCCCATGACGCGTACTCGTGCTCTGGCCGGTCGGGGCGGTTTGACGTGGCGTCGAATGCCGGCGTAATGGATTCCCTTTCCCAAGGGAACCAGGCCCGGTAGCCATCGGGGATCTTCAGCCCGCAGTCCGGTGTGATGCGTGACTGGGTGTCGTAGGCCAGGGTAAAGACACTGACCTCATGGCGTTGGGCTTGCAAGAAGGCAAGACTGTCTGACAGTGTCGTGCCGCGCCCGGCAATGTCTTCGACCAGAAGAATGCGGCAAGCGCTTGCGGGCCGCTCGACGGTAAACCAGGACACGGTGCTGTCCCCGCGAGAATACTGTAGCGCGTATAAGGGGAGGCTAAGGCCGGTGGAAACGATGACCCCCGGCACCAGGCCGCCGCGTGCAATGGCGACTACTGCATCAAAGCCTGCAAGCCGCCATGCGGGAAGTAGGCCTGCAATGACAGCCTCGACGCGTGCATAGTCATAAGGAAAGGCGGTGTGGGCGGCGTTCATGCGGTATTCCTGTGTAGCGTAGTCGTATCTGCGCAGGTGGATGGTTGCGCGCGCAGGCGAGTTTCAACCCTTGGGCTGCCTGCATTTTAAGCAGGAAGAGCATGGTTTTATATTTATTCTGTTGGGTTGCAAGACATTAAAAAATATCTATGCTATAGTTACGCCTCTTTCACAGCGGCTGTAGCTCAGTTGGATAGAGTACTTGGCTACGAACCAAGGGGTCGTGGGTTCGAATCCTGCCAGCCGCGCCAGAACATACCAATGAAGTTAATTGGTTGAAACCGCCTAGAGGTTAAACTTCTAGGCGGTTTTTTTCGTCTGCTGGTTTTGTATCGGGCTTTTTTCTGTTCTTGCAACGCCTTTTACGACGCGATCAGCTTCTGCTCCTGCAGGAATTTTTCAGCGACTTCCTGAACTGATTTTTTGTCTACTGACACTTCACCGTTCAGGCGCTGCATAGTGTCGTTGTCCAGGACCGCAGAAAGACGATTCAGCAAATCAGCCAATTTTGGTTGGGCATCAAGCACTTCTTTCAGTACGACAGGAGTCATGTTGTAGCTGGGGAAAAATCCCTTGTCATCTTTCAGAATCTGAAAGTTCATCGAGGCAACTCGGCCATCGGTAGAAAAGACGACGCCGATATCTACCTGCTTATCTTTCAGGGCCGGATATATCAGGCCTGGATGCATGGAAACGATATTGGCCCGCCCCACCTTGAAGTCATACTCTTTCTGCAAGCCGATCAACCCGTCGACACGCTTGGCAAATTCGGTGGTGCTGGCCAGTTTCACGGATTTGCCATCCTTATACAAGGCGGCCAGATCACTGATGGTGTTTACGCCGTCTAAATCACCTATGCGCTTGGCCAGTGCATAGGTATTGTTTGCCTTGGCGGGGTTCAGCCAAACCATCCCGAGCTTTGCGTCCAGCTCTTTGACTCGCTCATACGTTTCTTCGGGACTAAGGCGCTCGGTGATTTTGTTATAGGTAATCAGCGACGTACCCGTATATTCCCAGCACAGGTCTACCTGCTTGTTTTCCATAGCCTGACGCAACAGGCTGCTGCCCATGCCCGTCATGGCCTTGGCGGAGATTCCATTGGCATTCAATAACTGCTCTGTCATCTCGGCCAACAGTTGCTGTTCAGCATAGCTTTTAGCGCCAATGCGTAACTCTTTAGCATAGGCGATGCCGCTGATCAGCATTGCCGACGCAGCCACGGTGCTAATAAGTATTTTTTTAAACATTTATATCTTCTCCTGGTTAAACAAAAAGCTTGTGGTATCAACTGCTTAACGCGTAGGGTGTACCCCGCGCGGTATCAGCCAGTACTGCATCTGACCGAGCATGAAATCAACCAGTACGGCCAGCAAGGCCACTGGTATCACACCCGACAAGAGCATATCGAATTCGTTCAGATCGATCCCGGTAAAAATCAATTCCCCCAAGCCGCCACCGCCGATCAGAAAAGCGAGCGGAGCTGTGCCAATATTGATGGAAATCGCTGTGCGTATTCCGGCAAATATCACGAATAGGGAATTGGGTAGTTCAACCCTCAGCACAATATATATGGGGCGCATGCCCATGCCTGTGGCCGCTTCTATTAAATGCGGGGAAACAGATTTGATACCGGCATAGGTATTACGCACTATCGGCAGTAAAGCCATCACCCACAATGCAAACAGGGATGGCATTGTGCCTATGCCCAGAAAACTCATGGATAAGGCCAGTACCGCCAAGGTGGGAATGGTGGCGCCTATGTTCAACACCTGTATTACAGGCTCAGCCAGCCTGGCCATAAACGGGCGGCTCAGCAATATGCCTAGAAGCACTCCAAATAAAATGGCAAGGCCCCCCGAAATGGCGACCAGTTCCATATGCTCCACGCTCAGGTACAGCACATCTTCCATGTATAGATCGGCCATGCTGGTCAAGCGCTCTTGCTGTGCATTGAAGAGCCACAACAAGAGCGCCGCAAACACACAGGCCCACAGTATTGTGGGTAACTGTCGCCTCATGCTTGCGTCTCCGCCAATCTTGCCGAGTCATCAGACGCACGATAGACGTCCCCCAGCACATGACGTATGCCACGCTGGGTGATGCAACCCTGAAACTGACCTTGTGCGTCCAGGCAGGCCAGCCAGCCTAGATTGTGGCGAAACATGCTGGACACGGCCGAGCGCAAGTCCTCGTCCAGTTGAGCTTTGGTAGGCAAGATTTCGTAGTAGTTATTGACCAGACCACTTTTGCTCAGAATATCTTCCAGGTACAAACTGCCTAGCAATCGGCGATGCGGATCAAGCACCACAATATTGATATGGCCGGCCTTTTGCATCAGTGATACGGCCAGTTCCAGGGTGTCAGTGGCCTGAACCGTGGGAACCGATGCATCCATCACATCGCTCACACGTAACAGCCTGAGCCGTTTGAGGGTGCGGTCATTACCAAGGAAATCTGCCACAAAGGGGTTGGCTGGATGGGCCAGCAACGCATCGGGGGTGGCGAACTGCTCTAATTGACCTTCACGGAAAATAGCAATTTTGTCGCCCATCTTGACGGCTTCATCAATATCGTGACTGACAAAAAGTACGGTTTTACGCAGCACCTGCTGCATCTTCAGGAATTCATCCTGTATGCTTTCCCGGTTGATGGGGTCAACGGCCCCAAAAGGCTCGTCCATCAACAACACGGGTGGGTCAGCCGCCAGCGCACGGGCCACCCCGACGCGCTGCTGTTGTCCACCGGATAGTTCTTTGGGGTAACGTTTCAGGAATACAGCTGGGTCCAGCGCCATCATTTCCAGCAGTTCAGCGGCCCTGTGCCTGGACTTGGCCTTGCTCCACCCTAACAGAGTAGGCACGACGCAGACGTTTTCTTCAATAGTCATGTTAGGAAACAGACCTATCTGCTGGATAACATAGCCTATGCTGCGCCTCAGCTGCACGGTGTCTATGCTACTGGTGTCTTCGCCGTTGATAAAAACCTTGCCTGAGCTCGGGGCCACAATACGATTGACCATTTTCAAGGTCGTCGTTTTACCGCAACCGGAAGGTCCCAACAGCACACAAATTTCGCCTTCGGGAACCTCCATAGTGATATTGTCGGCCGCAACAACCTTGCGATCGGAGAGTTCAAACACTTTAGTAAGCTTATCTAGTCTGATCATGGTTTTGTCTCTGTGTCGTCAATGTTCAAGCCTGGGTGCCCACCGGGGTCAGATACTTCTGCAAGGCTGCCAAGCTATAGTCGGCCACGACGGCCATGATGCTTACAGCCAGTGCTCCGGTAATCAACTGTTGTGAATCCGTTTGGGCAATACCATTGCTGATAAAGTCGCCCAGCCCGCCCGCACCTATATAGGTCGCTATCGTCATTACGCCGATATTCATGACAACCGCAATACGCACGCCGGCCATAATTACTGGGATGGCCAATGGGATTTCAACCATGAGCAAGCGCTGTAGCGGTCGCATTCCCATCCCCTTGGCCGCCTCGCGCAATGCGGGATCAATATTGTTAATAGCGGAATAGGTATTGCGTATGATGGGCAATAGCGAATAAAGCAGGACGGCGACCATTGCCGGTACTGCACCTACCCCATAGCCTATGGGGGAGAGCAAAGGAATCATCAATCCGAATAAGGCAATTGACGGGATGGTAATCATGACCGAAGCGGCATACAGCACCAAGTTGGCCACCCGCTTGTTCTGAGTGATTGCGATACCTATGGGCACGCCAATCAAAATGGCCATTCCTACAGCAATACCAACTAAAGTGATGTGCTGTAGCGTCCGATCGACCAAGACATCCAGATGTGCTTGAATAAAGTTCAATAGCTCCAAAAAATCACCTTTTGATCTCCTTGCGATTATTGAAAAACGGCGCCAACACGATTGCCCGCCGCATAAGCGGACGAATCAGGCAAGCCCTGACACACTATTAATGGCGTCGCCAAAAGGCCTGCCTGCGTTAGGCACTTACCGTGCCGGCTCGTCATAGACGAAAATAATTAAAATATACTGACTGAATCCGGCCACGAAGTGGCTCGCGGATCAGGCTATGTGCTGCCTGTAAGGCCTGCTATAGACATCAAAACCCACTATTGCCTGGTCACTTCTACAAAGAAGTATTATCAATTTTATTGCCCGCGTACTGCGGCGAGTCATGACCAGATAAGGATGATTGCTTGGATAAATGGTATCAAGCAAGTGATAAGTCCAAGCCCTCTAGTGTAAGCCATGTCTGTTTTCGAGTCGAATTACCGCCTGGAGTTCTTATAAAATGGCAGGTACCGACACACTGTCATGGTCTTCAGTTTTTACTTCGAAGCCACTTGGGTTGACCAACCCATCATAAAACTGTTAAGGTCTTGCCTCTTAGCGGCTGTAGCTCAGTTGGATAGAGTACTTGGCTACGAACCAAGGGGTCGTGGGTTCGAATCCTGCCAGCCGCGCCAGAACATACCAATGAAGTTAATTGGTTAAACCGCCTAGGGGCCAACTCCCTGGGCGGTTTTTTTTCGTCTGCTGTTATTGCAGCGCAAGCGCCAGGAATATCGCCCCTTCGATGGGATTGAATACATAAGGTGCTGTAGCCTTGAAGCCCAGGTCCGCATAGATATGTGTTGCGGCGCTCATGGTTGGTAGTGTGTCCAGGCAAATGCGCGCATAGCCTGCATCGCGTGCTTCCTGGCAAATGCGCACGGCCAATTGTTTGCCCAGCAGCTCGCCGCGGGCCGCCGGCCTTACGTATAGGCGTTTCATCTCGCAGGCGTTGTCGTCGATGGGGCGCAAGGCCACGCAGCCCATGGCCTCGGACCCTTTCCAGGCAATCATGATTCTTCCTGCAGGGTACGCATACTTTCCAGGCAGGTCGGCAAGCTCGGCCTCGAAATCCTGGAAGCTCAAGTCTATGCCCAGGCTGTTGGCATATTCCCGAAACAGTTCTCGTACGATGGGGAGTTCGCCGGGCAATTCGGCGGGTCGTATATGAATCATTGCGGTCCTTACTGTTTCAAGTCTATCTCTAGTCGTATAGCATCGCCGCGATAGGCGACTTCCGCATAATATAAAGTCGCACCATCGGGATCGGTGAAGACTCTTGTCACATTGGCAACCGGTGCGTCAACGGGTATGTGTAATA
>DATJCP010000557.1:0-4342 GCA_035514715.1 Candidimonas sp. | reverse complement strand
CAAAACGGCAGCATCGGAATTGCCGGCATCACCTGCCTGCGCATCACGGCATTCAGGATAAAAACCATCGATGACGTAATCAACCAGCTTACGTAAATTATCGGGCGACGACGACCAATGCTCGAATGAGCCAAAGCGCACGAAGCTTGGCGATACCCGCGTGACGATAGCTGCGGTTTCCACCGTTTCGCGGTAAACCGGATCATCGGACACCACTAGCGCCAGCGCCCGAGTGGTAGGTATGCCCAAACCGACCATGGCTTCACTTGCCAGGTATTCACGCACTGACGAGCGCAACACGGCGCGGCCATCGCCCATGCGCGAATAAGGGGTGCGGCCCGACCCTTTCAATTGCAATTCCCAATGTCCGTGTGGGCCGACAACCTCGCCCAGCAAATGTGCACGGCCATCGCCCAACTGCCCTGCCCATACGCCGAACTGATGCCCGCTATACACGGCTGCCAGTGTTTTACCGCCAGGCAAAGGCTGAGCGCCAGACACTACATCAAGAAAGTCCTGGCTAGACAATGCGGCTTCCGATAGACCCAATAAATGCGTCACGTCCACATTGACATGCAACAGGCGGGGATTGGATAGTGCCTGAGGCTGCAAGCCGGTATAAAACACCGGCGGCAGCTGCGCAAACGAATTAACCACCTGCAATTGCTTAATTGACGCCAACATACAAAGCCCTTACGAAGTGGTTGTGCGTGCAGCGTTTTTCTTGGCCGCCCGTTTCGCGGGCCTAAGATACAGCACAGCACACAAATAAAACACAAACGAAAAAATGATTTCCAGTCCAGCCATGAGCGCCGACATGGGAGACGGGTCGGACCAGGCCCTGACGACACCCTCCATGAAGTACAGCAATATCAGCATGGCGGCCCATTGCAAGGTATAAAGATGGCCTTTCAGCACGCCGCGCAACGGCAACAGCAAAGGCAAAACCTTAAGAACCAACAGGGAGCCACCCGGCTTCAAAGGAGCTACTTTCAGCTCCCAAAGCAGGCACAAAACAATAAGCGCGATCAGCGACGCCGAGGCGCCATAGCGCAAAACAGGGTTTAGTTGCGTAGTCATACTGGTATTATCACTCGAAAGAGGTTAACACTGCCCGAACAACGGCCTGGAATGTAACGGTTTGAGCAACGCCAGCATGAATACACCGCATAACAACGCTATCGAGAAACCGCCGCACCCGCGCAACATCTCCAAGATTGTCCGCTTTGCATTGCAGCGCGCTTCCGAAAAAAAACTTACCCAGGTGGCATCCAGCCTGACTTTCACCACGGTGCTGGCCATTGTGCCGCTGCTGGCCGTCGTGCTGTCGCTATTTACCGCTTTCCCCTTGTTTGCCGAATTCAGAGTGGCGCTGGAGGGTTTCCTGACCACCAGTCTGATGCCGCCTGCCGTATCCGACACGGTGATGCAGTATCTGAATCAATTCGCAGCAAAAGCCTCCAGCCTGACGGCGGTAGGCAGCTTGTTCCTGATCGTGACGTCGGTCATGCTGATGATGACCATAGACGAGGCGTTCAACGATATCTGGCAAGTCCCGCGCCAACGGCCATTGCGCCAGCGCATACTGGTGTACTGGGCCATATTGTCGTTGGGCCCCATTCTGGCGGGCGGCAGTCTGTGGGCCACATCCGTCCTGGCGCGTGAATCTCTAGGCCATATACAAGAGCTCCCCGCCATCGCCAGCATCGCGCTTTCCCTCATACCTTTGATTGCAACCGGGCTGGGCTTCACAGCACTGTTTGTCTGCGTACCCAACCGCCGGGTATTGTGGCGCGATGCCCTGGTGGGCGGCCTGGGTACTGCCATTGTGCTGGAAATCATGCGCACGGGCTTCGCTTTTTACCTGGCCAAATTCCCCTCGTACACCATTATTTACGGCGCCTTCGCAACGCTGCCCATCTTCCTGCTGTGGATGTACCTGTCATGGCTGGCGATTCTGCTGGGCGCCACAGTGGCAGCCATTTTGCCTGCCCTGAAGCAGCGACGCTGGGAACTGCAGCATTACCCTGGCGCCACCTTCGTCGACGCCGTGCGCGTATTGCGCCTGCTATGGCAAGCCCAAGGGGCGCAACCGCCCGGACGCAGCCTGCGTTTTCTTTCCGCTCACCTTGAACTGCATCAAGACGAACTGTGCACAGTGCTGGAAGCGCTCAAGGAATTGGGCTATATCGTCAATACCGAAAGCAAAGATTCCGACCGATGGGTACTGGCCTGCAATCAGCGCGAAGCCACCATAGGCCCCCTGCTTGACGCTTTGCTTATCGATCGTACCCAGCCAGGCCTGGCTGCCGAAAGTTTACTTATTGATGCGACTTCGTTTTCTTTGTCACAAGCTCCCATAAAACTGGAAGACTTGTTCGAAGGGCGGTCGACACTACCCGAAAGCCCGTATATGGTGCAAAATGCCTATATCGTGTCGCACGGGGACACACAGGAGAAAAACCATGTTGAAAGTCAGTGAAATCCTACGCGTGAAGGGGCACACGCTATATACCGCCACGCCAGACATGCCCATCTTGCAAGCGCTTGAAACCATGAGCGAACAAGATATCGGCTCACTTGTCATCATGGATCATGGTCGACTGACCGGCATGCTGACCTTTCGGGAAATCATCCGCCATCTGCACGACAACCACGGCATCACAGGCACTCATACCGTGCGCAGCATCATGGACGACGCGCCGCTCAGCGTATCGCCCAACACCGACGCCGACGAGGTCCAGCGCCTGATGCTGGAAAAGCATGCCCGCTATATTCCCGTCATGGATGGCCCCACGCTAATGGGCGTCATTTCTTTCTACGACATGGCCCAGGCCATCGTGGCCGCCCAGGCCTTTGAAAACAACATGCTGAAAGCCTATATACGCGATTGGCCGTCCGATTCCGAAGCGGCCAGTTCATAGCCGGCTTCGCTGGTGCGCAACACCAAGTCGGACCAAGCCCGTTCAATCAACCGGGGGTCGTTGATATTCAGTTGCGAATGATCGGACAAGGTGCGCCGCCAGTGGCGCGCGCCTTGTCTGCCGCTCATCCAGCCCAGCATAGAACGGACAATCAGGCGTAGCGGTACGCCTTTTTCTATTTCCGCGCCAGCGTATTGCACCATGGCTTGGACAACTTGTGCGGGTTCCAGAAGCGTCATGGCCGGATGCCACGCACGCGTAATATCCGAGAGCACACCGGGGTTATGCCAGGCCGCCCTTCCCAACATCACTCCATCGAACTGCTGCATTAGCTCGGTGGCTTGGCTAGTGTCGGTAATGCCGCCATTAAGCACGATAGTGCAATCCGGGAAATCGGCTTTCAGGCGCGCTGCAGCGTCGTAGCGCAACGGCGGCTTTTCCCGGTTGTCTTTCGGCGACAGCCCCTTCAACACGGCATTGCGGGCGTGCACGACGAAAACACGGCAACCGGTATCGTAGATTTTCCCCACAAAGTCGCGCACGAAATCATACGAATCGTTGTAATCCAGACCCAGCCTATGCTTGACCGTGACCGGGATAGACACCGCATCTTGCATGGCCTTCATGCCATCTGCCACCAGCTCGGGTTCAGCCATCAGGCAAGCCCCAAAGGAGCCACGCTGCACGCGTTCAGACGGGCATCCGCAATTCAGGTTGATTTCGTTGTAGCCCCATTGCTCACCCAGACGGGCAGCCTCGGCCAGCGCTTCAGGTTCGCTGCCGCCCAACTGCAAAGCAACGGGCTCTTCGGCTGGGTCGAAATCCAAATGCCGCGCCACTTTCCCGTGCAACAGTGCACCGGTTGTGATCATTTCGGTATAAAGCCGTGCGTGCGGCGCCAGCAAACGATGAAAGTAGCGGCAATGCCGGTCAGTCACGTCTATCATGGGCGCCACGCAAAGGCGCCAATCGGGGGTCAAAGGAGCTAACGGTTCAGTCGTCACGTAAAAAGATGCTTTTCAGCCAAAGATTCAATGCCAAGCCGTATTTTCGATCATTTTTCAAGTTTTGGCAGGAAGCCTCATGATCACGGTCGACGAACACGAACTGATCTCCGGCGGATTAGCCATAAAAATCGTCTAAAAAGCCTATAAGACAAGCTTACAAAAAAACTTGAGTTAACTTCCTAATAACCGTAGACTGATATTGGCAGGTTCTTTACGTATCCCCCAATCGGAAATACAGGGCGCCGCCATCCCATACTCAGGAGGATCACTTCATGCAATGGACAACTCCCGCTTTTACTGATCTACGGTTTGGCTTTGAAATTACAATGTATATTGCCAATCGATAGTATTTTTGCTTCGCGATATTTTCCACGCGAAGAGCAGCCGGAAGAAACTTCCCGCTGCTTTTTT
>DATJCP010000556.1:0-5329 GCA_035514715.1 Candidimonas sp. | reverse complement strand
GTAAAAAGATTAGGTCTGAAGCAAAATTATAATGACGGACTGCCCACTCAAAAGAAGTTTCATGCAAGAGCCTGTTAATTTGTCGGAAAACGTACACAAAGACAACAATGCGAAGCCCGCAAGGGCGGCGCGCGTCGAACGCCGGGCGGGTTCCGCTGTCAGGGCGCAACGTCCGTTGCCGCCCATCAACTACCCGGAAGACTTGCCGGTCAGTGCGCGCCGTGACGATATTGCGGCGGCGATCAAGGCGCACCAGGTAGTTATTATCTGTGGGGAAACAGGTTCTGGCAAAACTACCCAGCTGCCCAAAATTTGCCTGGAATTAGGACGCGGTCAGGAAAAAATCATAGGCCACACCCAGCCGCGCAGGTTGGCAGCCACTTCAGTGGCCAAGCGGATAGCTGAAGAACTGAACACCGAACTGGGCGATTGGGTGGGATACCAGATCCGGTTCAATGATCGGACCGGGCCCAATGCCGCCGTCAAATTGATGACTGACGGTATTTTGCTGGCAGAGTCGCAGCGCGACCCTTTACTGCGCCGCTACGACACCATCATCATTGACGAGGCCCACGAGCGCAGCCTGAACATTGACTTCCTGCTGGGCTTTCTGAAGCAGCTGCTGCCTCGGCGGCGTGATTTGAAATTGATTATTACGTCGGCCACGATAGATGCCGACCGCTTTTCACAGCATTTCGCTCAGCAAGGCCGACCTGCGCCGGTTATCGAAGTATCTGGCCGCTTGTATCCGGTCGATGTCGTTTATCGCCCTGTTATGCAGGATAAGGATCCTTCAGGAGCCGAGGCCGAAAGCAGGCGCGCAAGCGCCGACGAAGAGCGGGACCTGATCGATGCCGTTGTCGATGGGGTGGCCGAATGCGCGCGCCATGGCATGGGTGATGTTCTGGTGTTCTTGCCGGGAGAGCGCGAAATCCGGGAAACGGTCGAGGCCTTGCGCAAGAACCATCCTGTCAGCACGGAAGTACTACCTTTGTATGCCAGGTTGTCGCAGGCGGAGCAAGAGCAGATATTCCGGCCGCGCGGCAATGCGCGGCGCATCGTGCTTGCTACCAACGTCGCTGAAACTTCCCTGACCGTGCCAGGCATACGTTACGTGGTCGATAGCGGGCTGGCGCGGGTCAAGCGCTATTCCTGGCGCAACAAGGTTGAGCAGCTTCGTATCGAGCCTATCAGCCAGGCGTCCGCCAATCAACGGGCAGGGCGTTGCGGGCGTATCGGCCCGGGCGTGTGCATACGGCTGTATGGCGAAGATGACTTCAAGGCGCGTGCGGCCTTTACCGATCCCGAAGTGCTGCGCTCATCGCTTGCATCGGTAATCTTGCGCATGAAAGCGCTTAAGCTCGACGATATCGAAACCTTTCCTTTTGTCGATGCGCCTTCGGGTCGGGCCATTGCCGATGGCTATCATTTGCTGCAGGAACTGGGCGCGCTGGACGAAGACAACCGCCTGACCGAAACCGGTCAGGCGCTGGCGCGCCTACCTGTCGATCCGCGTCTGGCTCGTATGATCCTGGCCGCCAAAGATCACGAATGCCTGACGGAGATCCTGATCATTGCTTCGGCTCTGTCGGTACAAGACCCGCGCGACCGTCCCATGCAGGAACGCGAGGCATCAGAAGCAGCACATGCCAAGTTCGGCGATGATAAATCCGAATTTGTGTCCTACCTGAAGCTGTGGCGCTGGTATGGCGAGCAAGTCGAGCACAAGGCCTCGCAACGCAAGTTGGTGGCCTTGCTGCGCCAGAACTTTTTATCGCCCTTGCGGTTGCGCGAGTGGCGTGACGTGCATAGTCAGTTGGCCGCCATTGTGGGCGAGCAGGGCTGGCGCATGAATACGCTTGATGCCACCTATGAGCAAACGCATCTGGCGCTGCTTTCGGGGCTGCTGGGCAATATCGGCCTGAAAAGCGAGGAGGGCGGCGCCTACCAGGGCGCGCGCGATATCCGTTTCAATATCCATCCCGGCTCGCGCCTGGTCAAGAAGGCAGGCCGCTGGATCGTGGCCGCTGAGTTGGTCGAAACTACGCGCTTGTACGCTCGCTGCGTGGCCAGGGTAGATCCGGTATGGCTGGAAAAGGTTGGGGCGCATCTGATACGGCGCACTTGGTCCGACCCACGTTGGGAAAAAAAGGCTGGGCAGGTTGTGGCCAACGAGCGCGCCACGCTGTACGGCTTGCCGGTTTATAACGGCCGGCGGATTCATTTCGGAAAAGTCGATCCGGTGCAGGCGCGGGAATTGTTTATCCGGCAGGCCTTGGTTACCGGCGAGATCGATACGGCCCTGCCTTTCTTGAAACATAATCGGCAGTTGATCGTCTCTATTGAAAAGCTCGAGCACCAAACTCGGCGCCCCGACATTCTGGTCGACGATACTCTGATCTACGCCTTCTACGACCAACAGATCCCCGCTGACGTCTATCAGACGGTGACTTTGGAAAAATGGTGCAAGCGTTTAAGCAAAGAGCAGGCGCAGGCCTTGATGCTGACGCGCGATGCCTTGATGCGGCACGATGCTGCCGGCATCACCACCGATGTCTTTCCCAAGAAGGTCGAGTGGCAGGGCGTCCAGATGGCGGTCGATTATCACTTCGAGCCAGGCTCGGTACGTGATGGCGTGACACTGACCGTTCCTTTGTTTGCCTTGAATCAGATCGATCCCTTGCGTTGCGAATGGCTGGTGCCAGGCATGCTCAAGGAAAAAGTGCATTTGCTGCTCAAGTCTCTGCCGCAGAAAATCCGGCGTCATTGCGTGCCTTTGCCTGATTATGCGGCGGGCTTTGCCGAGCGCTGGTTTGACCGTGCTTCCGATCCTGACGGCGGTTTGCTGGAAGCCATCGGGGCCGATATGTGGGAACAGCTTAAAGTGCGGCCCTTACGCAGCGACTTTAAAGTGGAAACGCTGCCTGCCCATTTGTTCATGAATTTCAAGGTCGTCGATGAGCACGGGCGCATGCTGTCGGGTGGGCGCAATCTGGATCAGCTTAAAGCCGAGCATGGCAAACAAGCCCAGGCGTCGTTCCAGAAATTCGCCGCGCGCGACGATCAGGTTGCGCAGGCGCTGGCCCACGAAAAGCTCACCGACTGGACTTTCGGCGCCTTACCCGAGATTATGGAGATCAAGCGTAAGGGGCAGTCTTTTGTCGGCTATCCCGCCCTGGTCGATCGCAAAACCTATTGTGATCTGGATGTTTACGATGACCCGGCAGAGGCGCGGGTGCAGCACCACGCAGGTTTATTGCGGCTTTTCCGTTTGGCCCTGCGCGAACAGGTCAAGTTCCTGGAAAAGAATCTGGGCGACCTGACCCGCATGAGCATGCTGTACATGAGCCTGGGAACCCAGGAAGAGCTGCGCGACCAGATTATTGATTGCGCCTTGGATCAGGCCTGCCTGGCGGATCCTTGGCCTCACGATAAAGACAGTTTCGAACTGCGGCGTAACGAAGGGAAGTCTCGTCTTGGTTTGTTGGCCCAGGAAATGGCCAGGTTGGCAGGCCAGATATTGGTCGAATGGGCGGCGCTGCAAAAGAAGCTGCCCCAAGCCAAGCCGCATGCCGCGGCTTATGCCGATCTGCAAAAACAGCAAGGCGGCTTGATGACGAAGTGGTTCCTGCTGAAAACGCCTTATCGGCAACTTACGCAGTATCCGCGCTATCTCAAGGCCGCACAGGTCAGAATCGATAAACTGCGTGCCGATCCTGCCCGCGACAATCGCCTGATGGCCGAAATGGCGCCGCTGCTGGTGCAGTATCAGCGTGCGGTATCCGCCTTGAAAGGGGCGCCGGATGCTCAGTTGGATGAGTTCCGCTGGCTGTTGGAAGAACTGCGCGTGGCGTTGTTTGCCCAGGAACTGCGCACGCCCATGCCGGTATCGGTCAAGCGGCTGCAAAAAGCCTGGTCGGCCATGCAGCGCTGACTCGATCCCCCACTGGCATGGCATAGGTACAATTCGATAATGACCGACGTGAATTCATCCCCTCTATTTGTACACCTGCGCATCCACTCCGAGTTTTCGGTGGTGGATGGCATAGGCCGCATCCCGGATCTGGTCGCGAAAGCGGCTGAATATGGGCAGCCGGCTATGGCGCTGACCGATTTATCCAATCTGTTCGGCCTGATCAAATTTTATAAAGCTGCTCGAAAAACAGGCTTGAAGCCGATTGCCGGGTGCGATATCTGGCTGGAAAACGAACAAGACCGCGACAAGCCCCACCGCCTGTTGCTGCTGGTCAGCAGTCAGCAGGGGTATTTAGCCTTGTGCGAAATCCTCACGCGCTCCTGGCTTGAAAACCAGTACCGGGGGCGTGCTGAGGTGCGCCGCGATTGGTTGCTCGGCCACACAGGCCTGATCGTGCTTTCGGGCGGGCGCATGGGCGATGTGGGGCAAATGCTGGAGGCAGGTAAGCCGGATGAAGCCAAGGCTTTGGCGGCTGGTTGGGCCCAGGCTTTTCCAGGCAATTACTATATCGAACTGCAGCGTAGCGGCAATGACGGCGATGAGACTTATGTGCAGCAGGCCATGCGCCTGGCTGGCGAACTGAGTCTGCCGGTTGTCGCAACCCATCCGGTACAGTTCGTGCACCGCGATGACTTTCGCGCCCACGAGGCGCGCGTATGTATTGCGGAAGGCGAGCAGCTGGCCAATGCCAAGCGCGTACGCCGCTTCACTGAAGACCAGTACATGCTTAGCTCGCAGGAAATGGCGCAGCGCTTTGCCGACGTGCCGTCGGCCCTGGCCAATTCGGTCGAAATCGCCAAGCGTTGTAACTTGACCCTGGTGCTGGGCAAGCCGCGCTTGCCAGACTTTCCAACGCCAGACGGCATAACGCTGGACAACTATATGATCCAGTTGTCCGAAGAGGGTCTGGCGGTACGCATGGCGCAGTTGTTTCCAGACGAAGCCAAACGCCAGGAAAAATATCCACAATACATGGAACGCCTGCAATGGGAATGCAAAACCATTATCAGTATGGGCTTTCCTGGTTACTTCCTGATCGTTGCCGACTTCATTAACTGGGGTAAAAACAACGGCGTGCCAGTCGGGCCAGGGCGGGGGTCGGGCGCGGGCTCGTTGGTGGCATATTCCCTAGGCATTACCGACCTGGATCCGATCTGCTATGACTTGCTGTTCGAACGCTTCTTGAATCCAGAACGGGTCTCGATGCCCGACTTCGATATCGACTTTTGCCAGGACAACCGCGAACGCGTTATCGATTACGTCAAGCAAAAATACGGTAAAGAGGCGGTCAGCCAGATCGCCACCTTCGGTACGCTGGGTGCGAAGGCGGTGGTGCGCGACGTGGGGCGGGTG
>DATJCP010000555.1:0-2454 GCA_035514715.1 Candidimonas sp. | reverse complement strand
CTGCGGCCGGGGCCTTGAAACCACTGTGTCTGGTTGTAGTACGCCGTTTCCGCGTAGTGTTTGTCGAACACATTGAAACCGCGCAATGTCAGCGTCAAATCGCGTTTGGGTTGCCACTGCAAAGCAAGGTCGGTGGTGGTGTAGGCGGGTAGTTTCAGCGTGTTCGCGCGATCAGCATAACGTTTGCCCACGTAGCGCAGACCGGTGCTGGCCGTCCAGCCTGGCAGGAAGCGCCAGCTGAGCCAGAGATTGGCCAGACGCTCAGGTACGTCTGTTGGAGTATTGCCGTTGCGCGACACGGCAACGCCATTGACCGATTCCGAGAAATCATCGTATCGGGCGCGCAGTATGGCTGCGTTGGCATCCACACGCCAACCAGGCGCGAACTCCATGCCTAATGTGGCCTCTAAGCCCTGCGATGATTGTTGTCCGACTTGAACGCTGACAGCCGGATTTGAGCTATCCCGGGTCAGCAGCTTTTCCTTCACGATACGGTAAGCGGCCAGCGTCCATTCCCCCTTGTTGTCCCAAAAGGTCTGTTTAGCGCCTATCTCGAACTGCTTGCCGGTGGACAGATCGAAATCCTTGTTCGCAGGAGGCATCATCAGTAGCGCACTGACGGGATCAGCGGCCTGCGAATACTGTCCATAAATGGCCAGGCCGGGAAGAATCTCGTAGACGCTTCCCAGTCGCCAGCCTACGTTTGAAAATGTCTTGTCGAGTACGGTTTGCTCGATAATCAGGTCGCGCCGGGTTACGTGGGCATGGTCGTATCGCAAGCCGGCCAGGACCGACCACGCAGGGGTGATTTCCAATCGGTTTTCCGCAAAAAGCGAATACTGGGAAGCCTTGTTGCGGTATCGCGGCGCGGTGCCGGCAGTATTGATGAATTCACCGCGGTCGAAACCATAGGGGTTGACCAGGGATACGCCGGAATAAGGGGCGTTATTGGTGTGCTTGAATGTGCTTTGGTTGACATCGAAGCCGATGGAAACCTGGTTTTTCATGCCAAGGACATGAGTGTCAAAACTGATGTCGGTGGTATTGCCCACCTGGGACTGAGCGTGCTTGATTTCCGTGTACGAACTGCGTTTTATCAGGCCGCTTGCAGGCACATAGTCGTAATACTCGGCGTTGCGCCAATGGCGATCGCTATCAATTTGGTATAGGCGGCTTTGGATCGTTGTCGTGTCGTTAGGCCGCCACTGGGCCGACAATTCAGTCCAGCGGTCGTCATATTTTATGGTGGCATCGTTGACGTTATAGTTTTGCTTGCGCAAGGCATCATCCAGTTCCCCGTTGATGAGCGGAGACCCAAAATACCGCATAGGTTCTTGTAGGCCTTGGGCGTAGCTTAGCGTCAGGCTGAATTCCGGCGAAACGTCCAGTTGCAATGCGCCCGAAAATGTCAGGTTGCGAGAGTCTCCCATATCCACCCAGCCGTCCGAGCGGTTGCCGCTGGCATCGAAACGATAGGACAGCTTGTCGTTGATGGCGCCGCCGCTGCCCACGCCTAGCCGTTGCGTATTGTCGCTGCCGATAGTGGCCTGCAATTCATTCTCGATCGGTCCGCGGGCAGGCTTTTTAGGAATGACATTCACCACGCCGCCTATGGCTCCTTCACCGTAAATGACGGACGCCGGGCCTCGAAGCACTTCGATGCGATCGATGGACCACGTGTCAAAAGGAAAGGTAATGCCGATCCCGCCGTATTGGCGTTTGCCATCGTAAAGTTGCATGACGGATGAAGACCCGGTGAATCCGCGCGCGGATAACGCTGCGCCACCGTTGCCGGGATGGCCGATACTGCTTAGGCCTACAGACCTGCTGATGGTGTCCGACAAATTGGAGTCGCCGTATTGCTCCAATTGTTCCCTAGTAATGATGCTGATGCTGGCAGGAGTTTGTAGTGGTGTGAGATTAAGCGCCGAACCGGTGGATGCAGCAGTATCAAGCTCGTTGGATGAGTGGTTGGGACTTATTGAAATCGTGGACAGTATGGGTACGGATTCGGCCGCCTGGATTGAGGTGGCGACAAGAGTTAAAGGTAAAGCACGTACGGCGAGCACAGCAAAAACCGCGGCCCGGGAATGAGAGCGAAGCATGGGTAAACCTCGGAATGACTATTGTTTTTGACCGGCGCATTGGGGGCCGGCAACGTAGAAACAAATCAACCGAAGTTAAGGGGAGGGGCTCGTGAACCAAGAGGCGGGCCGTGTGCCGACAGTGGCGGCAAGGCCTTGAACAAGAGCGTTGGTGATACTTGCCGCAAGATTGCCGCAACTAAAACCTGCATTGCCGAAGGCGCTACCATGGCCTGTTCGGCGAGCAAGCCGAACGGGCAATCGATGCTGTTGGTGGCGTCTTGATCCGATGCGTTCTTGAACGTATCCGGCAGATTAAGCGGCAGAATGGACGTGCCGCCGCCAACTGTGCAAAAGGTAAGGACTAACT
>DATJCP010000554.1:0-13490 GCA_035514715.1 Candidimonas sp. | reverse complement strand
CTGGCAGACGTCATCAAAACCGTGCGGGCTGCATCATCAACCAAACTGGCGATTCAGCTTGGGCACGCCGGACGCAAAGCATCCAGTGCTGCGCCTTGGGATGGCGGCCAACTCATTACCGTAGAGAAGGGCGGCTGGACTCCAAGCGCTCCGTCGGCAGTTTCACATAAGGAAAACGAGCCTGTGCCGCAGGCCATTGCAGCCGATGACCTCCCGCGTATCAAAGATGCATTTGTCGAGGCCGCGCAGCGCGCCGTGCGCCTGGGCTTCGACGCCATCGAGCTGCATGCCGCACACGGTTATCTGCTGCATCAATTTCTGTCGCCCATAGCTAATCAGCGCACCGACGACTATGGCGGCAGCCTGGAGAACCGTATGCGTTTCCCGTTGGCTGTTTTCCAGGCGGTGCGCGCCGTCCTGCCAGAGGATATGCCGCTAGGTGTGCGTGTATCCGCCACCGATTGGGTCGATGATCAGCCTAGCTGGACGCCGGACCAGACGGCGGTATTCGGTCAACGGCTCAAGGTGCTGGGGGCTGACTGGATTGATGTTTCCAGCGGAGGAGTATCGCCCAGGCAGCAGATCCCGGTGGGGCCGGGCTATCAAGTGCATTTGGCCGACATGATCAAGCGCGAGGTCGGCCTGCCGTCAATGGCTGTGGGCCTGATCACGACGGCGCAGCAGGCCCAGCAAATCGTGGCCGAAGGGCAGGCGGATATGGTCGCGTTGGGGCGAGCTGCGCTTTACGATCCGCGTTGGGCATGGCACGCCGCGGCTGAGTTGGACCGGCAAGTAGAGGGCCCTCCGCAATACTGGCGTTCTTTGCCAGCGGGTAAGAACCGGGTGTTCGGCGATACGACGTTTGGTATGCGTTAATTGCCAGAGTGTGACGTGTCTGCCCGTAGTATCTCGGATATTTTTTCGGCGACGGCCATGGATGCAATCGATAAAGGCATCGTATCGGAGCGGCATAAATAAACCGGTCTGGATATGCCTGGCGAGCTGATGCGTTGCGCTGAAACCCGGTTGGCCGCAATCTCTTTTCTTACCGACGAGAACGACAGGATCGTGTGGCCGATGCCTGCCGAGGCAAGTTCGATCAGCTGCGGTATGGCATTGACCTGCGCTATGACGTTAAAAGCCGCGTGGTGCTCAGTCTGGAAGCGATCCAGTACTTTTCTAAGGCTGTGTGCGCCTGCGGGCAGAATCAGCGGCAATCCGCTGATGGCGGTGAAATCGATAGTGGTGAGCTGGTTGATGTCAGGAGTGGCTGCGCCGTCAGCCGTTCTCTTTTTGTTCGGTGGGGATACCAGCACCAGCTCCTCGTCGATCAGATGATCGAATCTTAAATCCGCCGTCGATTCATCGCTGAAAGTAAGGCCGATATCCACGTGTCCCGAGCTGACATAGCCTGGTATGTATCCGGTGCTGGCTTCAATGATCTGCAAATGGACATCGGGCCAGTTAAGCAGGCAGAACCGTAAGAGGGGCACGGTCAGCAGCTTGGCGATGGACTGAGGTAATCCCAGCACGACATTTCCGCTTGGGGATGAGACTGAGTCCATGATGTCTTCGCGCGCCAGGTCGACTCTGCGCAGGAGATCCCTGGCGTGCGTCATTAGCTTTATGCCAGCGGCGGTCGGGTTAACGCCCTTGGAGCTTCGGTTGAGCAGGCTGACGCCCAGGCTGTTTTCCAGGTTCTTTATCTGGAGGCTTAATGCGGGTTGGGCGATATGCAGATTGTCGGCAGCCTTGCTGATTGAGCCGGCGGACACAACGGATACAAAACACTGGAGACTGCGTAGCGTGATTGTCATGGGCTTATTGCCAAGGGCAGCGTAGTGGAGAGTGATATAGCGACCATGGCTATAACAATAAAGTTATATCTAGTATATGTTTTCCATATTTCAAATATAACGGGATTGTATCCATAATGACCTGCACGCGCGCCCGTGGGGGTGTGTGCAACCAGGGCAAGCCCCTCTCGCCGGCTTTGCGGCGCAGTCGTACTAGAGACTTCCATGACACCACTAAAAAACATCAAGGTTCTCGACCTGAGCAAGGTATTGGCCGGCCCTTTGTGCGCGCAATACCTGGGAGAATTGGGGGCGCAAGTCATCAAGGTAGAGCCGACCGGATCAGGCGACGATACGCGTTCCTGGTTTCCACAAGAATTGGGCCAGTCGGCCACTTTTCTTTCCGTGAACCACAATAAACGCAGTTTAGCTGTCGACCTGAAGTCGGAGGAAGGGCGGCGCATCGTACATAGGCTGGCGAGCGAAGCCGATGTCGTGTTGCAAGGGTTCGGCGCCAGGACGGCGCAGAAACTGGGGGTTGATTACGAAACCTTGAAGCCGCTGAACAGCAAGATGATTTACTGCGAGGTTTCTGGCTATGGGCGTGATGGTCCGCTAGGCAGCGAACCTGGATACGATGTCATGCTGCAAGCCTTCAGCGGCATGATCAGCACCATGGGCGAGCCCGAAGGCAAGTTCGCCAGGGCCAGTTTTTCGCCGGTGGATTTGGGTACCGGTTCTTTTGCGCTCAGCGGCATCCTGGCTGCGCTAATCGAGCGGGGGCAAACCGGTCAGGGCATTTATCTGGACGTGTCGCTGCTGGATACTTCCATGGGTCTGATGTCTTACATGGCCCAGAATTATTGGCGTACCGGAAAAATACCGAAAAGAATGGGCACGGGGCATCCGGCCATGTGTCCTTACCAGGCCTTCGATACAGCCGATGGTTACATGATGCTGGGCGTAGGCAATGATGCGCAGTGGTCCCGGTTTTGCGGTGCGGCTGGCTTAAGGGATTATGAAAAAGATCCCCGCTTCATTACCAATGAGGTACGGGTCGATAATTTCCATGTAACGGTCGAGCTGGTCCAGAAACGGCTTAAAGATAAAACGACCGATGAATGGCTGACGATATTCAAAAGCGCCGGGGTGGCTTGTTCACCCATCAATACGCTGGATAAGGCGTTGAATCATGATCAGGTGGCGCAGCGCGAATTGGTTGTGGAAACCGTTCATCCTACGCTGGGGAAAATCAAGAATATCGGCTTACCGGTACGCTTCAATCAACAACCGCGCAAAGCCTGGCTGGCGCCGCCTTTGCTGGGGGAACATTCCGAGCAGATACTGCTGGAGGCGGGGTTTGACCCAGACGAGATAGCCCGCTTTAAAGAGCAGGGCATTATTTCCACCGACTAATTTTTACAGATGACGCTGTGCCGAGGGCGGCTCTATAGCGGCAGGAACCAAGCATGAAATATATTCAATACGAAGTGAAGGACAGCGTTGCTGAAATTCTTTTAAGTCATCAACCTGCTAACGCGTTGAATGAGGAGATGTTGGACGAGTTGATCCTTGCCATCAATAAGGCCAATGATGATGACAAGGTCAAGTGTCTTATCCTGGGTAGCAGCATCGCCAACCGGTTCTGCGCCGGCCTGGATCTGAAATTGTTGCGCACCAGCACATCGGCGCAAATCCATTCTCTTTTGACCAAGCTTTATATCAAGCTTTACGACACGCAGTTCAATTTGAAAAAGCCATCGGTTTCGGCGGTTTCTGGCGCTGTGCGGGGCGGCGGCATGACTGTCGCCATCTCCTGCGATCTCGTTGTTACGGATAGCGACGCCACTTTCGGCTATCCCGAGATCGAGATTGGCGTACTTCCCGCCATCCATTACACGCACTTGCCGCGTATTGTCGGCAAGCACAGGGCTTTTGATTTATTGTTTACGGGAAGAGTGTTTGATGCGGCCGAGGCTCATAGCCTGGGCCTGGTAAACCGCGTGACCGAGGTAGGGAAGGTGATGGACGAAGCCAGGAAGTTGGCCCAGAACCTGGCGTCGAAGCCGGCCATGGCAATGGCTATGGGACGCTCTGCGTACGTGTACGCTATCGATAGCGATTACCGTCGCGGTGTGGCTGCGGCCGTCGAAAGCTTTTGTAATGTGGCTGCGACCGACGAGGCTAAGGAAGGTATGAATGCATTTGCCGAGAAAAGAAAACCCAGCTGGCAGCAATAGCGCAACAGGCGCCTTGCGTCTGTTCTTTGGATTGTGGCCGTCGCCCGAATCCGCTAGCAACATCATGGCGTGGGCCCAGGATGCGCATGCGCTGTGCGGCGGCCGCATCATGCGCCCCGAAACCCTGCACTTGACCTTGGCCTTTCTGGGCAGCACACCGGCAGATAAAACGCAGCAGTTGGTCCAGGCGGCTTCCGGCTGGACTATTCCTTCCGGTTCGCTGGTGCTAAGGCGGTTTGGCCGATTCGTTGGGCCGCGAGTAGTGTGGGCTGGTCCCCTGGACAGCAGCGAAGAGCCCTTGCCATGGCTTGCCGACGCCTACGATACGCTTTGGGCGCATCTGGAGCAGCAGGGGTGGCAGCGACCATTATCGGCATTTCGCCCGCATGTATCGTTGCTGCGTAAGGCAGGCCCTGGCGATGTTGGTGCGTTGCACAGAGCGCCTTTGGTGTGGACGCCGGAGCAATGCGTGCTGGTGGCCTCGACGCCTGGCGAGCAGGGCTCGGCTTACAAGATACTGGCCAAGCTGCCCTTACGCTGATGGAATGAGCGGCCCAGATACAGGCCGCAACGGTGCTGGTATGAGTACAAATTCTGGCTATTCGTGGAACACCACAAACTGTTCCAGGCCGATCCGAGAGGGCCGGTAGGTATTGGCCAGGCATTCCGGATCTTCATAGCCCATCGATATGCCGCACACTACGACCTGGCTGTCATCGATCTGCAGATGCTGTTTCACGGTTGCCGGAAAGTTGGCCAAGGCGGCCTGGGGGCAGGAATGCAGCCCATGCGCGCGGGCTGCGATCATGATGCTTTGCAGGAACATGCCGTAGTCCAGCCAACTGCCTTTGCCTAAGTCGTTGTCGATAGTAAAGACCAGCACGGTAGGCGCATCGAAAAACTCGTAATTGCGTGCATGCTGTTTTGACGAGGATTCCTGGTCGCCCTTTTTGATGCCCAGGGTGCCGTACAAGCCCCAGCCGGTTTCGCGCCGCCGTTCGATATAGGGGCTGCGCCATTCAGTGGGGTAGTACTCGTATTCGCGGGCTTCAGATTTCTTGTCGTAGTGGGCCTGGACCAGGGCATTGGACAAGGCATCGCGCGTTTCGCCTTCGACCACATGCACTTGCCAGGGCTGGATATTGCTGCCGCTGGGCGCATAGGATGCTGTCGACAAGATGCTATTCAGCAGCGCCCTGTCTATCGGTTTAGGCAGGAACCCGCGCACGCTGCGCCGGGATTCTATGGCGCGCGTAATGACTTCGCTGTTCTCATCCATCATGATTTCCATTCCTTGATGCTGTGTTGTCGCCGGGTTTGTCCAAATGCCCAGTGTGCCGTAATTACGAGTTATTTTGCCCTATTTCTTTATTCGCGAGCCACTTTTGGATTTGCCCGTCGTTCATGCCCCAGGCCGACAACGCAGCGGGAACGTCGTGGTTGGCAGGTTTTGGGGGCGTGGGCGTTGCTGCAGGCGTAGCGCTGAATCGCGGCGCTGGTGCCGGCTGCACGACGCCGTCTATGTCGATAAAGGTCTTGCGCGCCATGTTGTGTGCATGGTGGGGCGCTTCGTCCATGGAAAGCACCGGAGCCACGCAGGCGTCGGTGTCGTCAAAAACGGCGGCCCATTCAGCCTGGGGACGAGTCTTGAGTATGCCGGCAATGTCGGTTCTCATTTTTTCGTGTCCGGCAGGACTGTTGTCGAACGCGTTGGCGTCGAGCCCCAGGCGTTGAAAGAAGACGCTGCGAAATTTCTCTTCTATGGGGGCGACGGCCAAATACTTGCCATCGGCGCACTCATAGGTATCGTAATAGGGAGCGCCCGAATCCAGGATGTTCGTGCCGCGCTCAGGTGAAAACATCGACCCGGCGTTCAGTCCGAAAAAAGATGTCATCAGGGACGCTGCGCCGTCTACCATGGCGGCGTCCACGACTTGCCCAACCCCGGTGGTTCTGGCCGACAGGATGGCCGATACCAGTCCGAAAGCCAGGTACAGCGAACCACCGCCATAGTCGCCAACCAGGTTCAAGGGCGGGGTGGGCGCCTGGCCTTTGCGGCCGATGGCATGCAGGGCGCCAGTCAAGGCAATGTAATTCAGGTCGTGGCCCGCCATCTTGGCGTAGGGGCCATCTTGTCCCCAGCCGGTCATGCGTCCGTAGACCAGCTTAGGGTTGATCTTGGAAAAATCATCGGGACCCAGCCCAAGCTTTTCCATGGTCCCGGGACGAAAGCCTTCGATAATGGCGTCGGCATCTTGTGCCAGCTCCATGACAAAGGCGACACCTTCCGCCGATTTCAAGTCGACGGTAATGCTTTGGCGGTTTCTAAGCACCAAATTGTATTTAAGCGGCCGGTGAATGCCTGCGGTCGGTGGGCCAGCCTTATCCAGGCGCAGCACTGTGGCGCCCAGGTCGGCCAGCAGCATCGCGCACATGGGGGCGGGCCCGATGCCGGCAAATTCAATCACTTTTACGCCTGCTAAGGGGCCCGTTGTCAAAATGTCACCTCCAGTGTGTGGATTTTATTAGTTGTGATTTCAGGCCGAGGGTGCCTCAAAGATGCCAACAACACAAGCCGCCTCTTCCAGTCCGTAGAAGCCGCCGCCGTTTTCGGTCATGCCAAAACGAGGGTTGGCGACCTGGCGTTTGCCTGCTTCGCCGCGCAGTTGCGTAACGATTTCGTGAACCTGGATTGCGCCCGTTGCACCGATAGGGTGGCCCTTGGATAGCAAGCCGCCCGAAACGTTGATGGGGCGTTTTCCGCCTAATTGCGTTTCACCGCTTTCCACCAGCGCGCCGCCGTCTCCGTAGTCGCAGAACCCGCAGTTTTCCGTATGCAGGATTTCGGCAATGGCCGATGCATCATGGAGTTCGGCAAAGGAAATGTCTTTGGGACCCACGCCTGCCACTTCGTAAGCCTTGTCGGCTGCGATGCGGGTCAAGTGGCGCTCGACCTGGTCTGGCGTACGCTGTGTGCCGCTGCTGACAGCCATGCCGCGTATGCCGACAGCGCGGTCTTTGCGGAACTTGTGCAGGGCCTTTTTGGATGCAACCACGATGGCGCATGCGCCGTCGCTCATTGGTGCACACATGGAGCGAGTGATGGGCCAGGAAATCAGCTTGTCCGCCAGAACTTCATCGACGGTCATGGGTTTTTGATATTGGGCTAGCGGGTTGAATTGCGAGTGCCAGTGGTTTTTTGCAGCAACGGTAGCAATTTGTCGTTGGGTCGTGCCGAAACGATGCATATGAAAACGTGCCTGGGCCGCATAGATATCCATGAAAACCGATCGGTCGCCGCTATCGGCGAATGCTTCTGGCGGCAGCTCCAGGCCTTCGCCCATTGCCAATAGCGCCTGCATATGCGCATCGGCAAGTTCTCGATCCCAGCTTCCCTTGAACGCCTCGAACATTTCAGTGCGCTTTTCCGGGTAGTTCATTTTTTCCGCGCCAACCACCAGGGCGACATCATAGATGCCCGCGGTGACGGCGGCGTGGGCCTGCATGAGGCCGGAGCTTGAGCTTGCGCAGGCATTGTCCGTATTGAATATGGCTATGCCTTCGAAACCATACGCCCGCAGCGAGCATTGTCCGCGAATGCCGTGCTGCCCTTCCAGCGCCCCTTGTCGCGTGTTGCAGAACCAGGCGGCCTCAATGGCTTCTCGTGTGATTCCTGCGTCTTGCAGGGCGGCATCGACGGCCATTGCAGTCAGTTGCTTGACGCTCAGTGTCAGGTGCTTGGAAAGCGGCGTCATGCCGACGCCCACAATGAATGAATTGGTCATATCAGCTTTTCTTCAAACCCGCGTTCTTGACAACTTCGCCCAGACGGACCAAGTCTTTGCTGATGATGTCGGTGAAGCCTTCAGGTGTCGTGGCGCGTGCAACTACACCTAGGTTTTCCATTCTTGCAAGAACGTCCTTGTCGGTCAGGACGTTGTTGAATACCGTGTTGAGTTTCTGTGCGATTTCAGGAGGGGTGCCTTTGGGCAGAAAGAAACCGATCCAGACGTAGGCTGGGATTTGATCGTAGCCGCTTTCCTTCATGGTAGGAACATCGGGGAATAAGGAAAGGCGTTTGCTAGATCCAATGGCCATGGCTTTGAGCTTGCCGCCATTGACGTGGGGCTGCACGGCGGGAACCGTGTCGAATGCTACGTCAACTTCTCCGGCAATCAGATCAGTCATGGCTCGTACGCTGCCCTGATACGGAACGTGCATGATCTCCAGGTTGTATTGGTGCTTTAGCGTTTCCATGGCAAGGTGCGAAGAGGTGCCAACGCCAGGAGATGCAAAGTTCAGCTTGCCGGGGTTTTTGCTGGCATATTCAACAAAACCTTTGATGTCGTTGAACGGCATTTTAGGGTTGGCGACAAGTACCAGCGGCAGGTCGGCCACGAACCCGATAGGCGCCAAATCCTTCAGCGGTTGGTAGGTAACGTTGTTATATAGGTAGGTATTGGTTATTACCGAGCCGCTAGCGGCAAGCGTAATGGTGTAGCCGTCGGCAGGCTGGTTGATGAACGAAGCCAGCGCAATGCTGCCGCCCAGGCCGGGTTTGTTTTCGATAATGATGGGTTGCTTGAGCTGCAGGCTGGCCCGTTCCGCAAGCAGGCGCGCGATCGTGTCGGTGGCCTGGCCGGGTGGGTAGCCGATTTGCAGCTTGATAGGCTTGCTGGGATAAGCTGGCTCGGCTGCTACCGGGCTGGCTGCAAATATGCCGGCCATTACCGCCATGGCCATGCGGGTATAAAGTTTCTTCACGTTGTCTGCTCCTGGTTCTTGAAATGAGTGTGCTTACGCTGGGCGTTTTTTGAGTAAATAGGACTGGGTCCCGTCCATGACGACGGTACCGTTCTGATTGACGACTTTTGTCGACATATTCACCGTTCCGGTGGTGCGCCCGGGTTTGAGTTCGGTGATCTCCAGCGTGCAGTACAGCGTGTCTCCTACATAAACAGGAGCAAGAAAGCGGCTGCTTTGCCCGATGAATGCTTTCATCGACAGTTCGGTCATGTGGGGGAATAGGCCTGCACCCGCAGCGGTTTGGATAGCGACCTGGAAGCCGTGGGCCAGCATGTGCGGCATGCCGTGGGCGCGGCAGTATTCAACGTCGTAGTGAATAGGGTGGTTGTCGCCGCTGGCCAGTTGGAAAGCTGCAAACAACGCATCTGTCATGGTTCTGGATGGCAGCAGGAATTTTTCACCTACCGCAAAGTCATCGAAGTAGCGTTGTTCGCACATTTGATGCGACGTTGGATCAAAACTGGTTTGCGGCACGACTTGTCTCCTTGATGTTGCCAAGCATATTAGATCGCAGTATAAATTACGAAAATGATTTCCGCAATATTGAAAACAAGCCTGATTGATGGGATAAACTGCCTGAAGTATTCTTGTTCAATCAAGGGTAGAAATGATTTCTATGGGATGGTCTCGGGTCCCGGTTGAAAACGTACATAGGCTGGATAGTTTTAGGTTCAAATACATGGAAAAAAACAAGGTAACAACTTCTGCCGCAGATACAGCTGCTTCGCGCCGTAGGAAGCGGTTCGACGTTAAGGGCCAGGCTGGCGCGGCGTCGAAAGACGAGCTTGAGTCCGGTCGGCAGCCAGGGGAAGGTACAGACAGGCAATACATCGTTGCGTTGGCGCGGGGCATGGAAGTGCTGGGCGCCTTCAAGGCAAAAGAAGGGCCTTTGGGCAATCATGAGCTCTCCGAACGTACGGGCATTCCGGCTGCTACGATTTCACGTATTACTTACACATTGACCCGACTCGGGTTTCTTGAATTCAATCCCAGGCAAGAGAACTATGAACTGGGTGGCAGCACCTTGGCGCTTGGTCAGGTTGCCCTGGCGCGACGCGATATCCGCAAGGTTGCCGCGCCGCTGATGCAGGAGCTGGCCGAAGGCGCCAATGCCAACGTCGGGCTCGGCATACGGGACAGGCGCATGATGATCTACATTGAAACCTGCGAAGGCTCCGGTTTGGTGGGGCTGCGCCTTTTCAACGGGTCGCGTATTCCCCTTGCTACAACAGCCATGGGGCGGGCTTATCTTGCCGCTATTGGCGAAGAAGAACGCCGGCAGATCCTGGACGAGTTGCGTCCGCATTTCGGAACGGAATGGGCAATGGTGTTGCAGGGCATTGAAAAAGCGGCGCGAGACATGGAGCGCGATGGCTACTGCACATCGTGCGGCGAGTGGCAGCGTTATATCAATGGCGCAGGAACCGTCATCAAGCTTTCTGATGGGGCGCTGTACGGGCTGAATATCGGCGGCCCTTCCTATATCTTGACCGAAGACGAGATACGGAATGTGCAGGGGCCCAAGCTCGTTGAGGTGGCAAACAAGATTCGCGATGCGGTGAGCGCCAAGCCTCTGGCATAGGCAAGCCCTCTGCGGGTTTTTCCAGGCATATTGTCTTTCATTTCCATAAATGCGAAAATGATTTTCGCAAATAAATTATTATGGCTTAAAAGGAAACAGCATGGATTTGGGATTGGAAGGCCGCGTGGCCGTCATAACGGGCGGCGCCAACGGTATTGGTGCTTCAGTTTGTGATTGCCTGGCAGCCGAAGGCGTCAAGGTGGCGGTGGCGGATATCAATATGGAATTGGCCCAGCGTAAAGCACAGGCGCTGATTCAGGCGGGGCGGGAAGCGCTGGCCGTACGCGTGGACGTGACCGATGCCACTTCAGTCAAAGCGCTGTTCGAAGACGTCAACAACAAATGGGGCCGCGTGGATGTGCTCGTGAACAATGCGGGCTTTACCCGGGACATGCGCATCACGAAAATGCAAGAGAGCGATTGGGATAGTGTCGTGGATGTCATCCTCAAGGGGGCCTTCCTGTGCACCCGTGAAGCAATCCCCTTCTTTTCCAAGCAAAACTGGGGCAGAGTCATCAATATTTCGTCCCGTGCCCATTTGGGGAATGCGGGGCAGGCAAATTATTCTGCCGCCAAGGCTGGCATCATAGGTTTCACGAAGGCAATGGCGCTGGAAAACGGCCGCTTCAATGTGACCGTAAATGCGGTCGCGCCTGGCATCATCAACACCGAGGCGGTATTGAACTTGCCGCACTACGAAAAAATTCGGGAAGCTGCAGAAAAAATCACTCCTATCCCGCGTATCGGCGAACCCCAAGATGTGGGGGCTGTGGTGGCATTCTTGGCTTCCGAGCTGGCCGGCTATGTGACCGGCGACGTCCTGCATGTCACTGGCGGACGTTATTGATTCTAAAGAAAGGGTTATATGTCTATCAAACCACTTATCGGCACGCGTATCCTGGATTTCAGCAAGGTACTGGCCGGCCCGTTGTGCACTCAGGCCTTGGCTGACCTCGGGGCTGAGGTCATCAAAATTGAATCCCTGGAAGGGGATGACACACGCGGCTGGCCGCCCTTTCGCGAGGGCGACGGCGCTGTGTTCCTGTCCAACAATCGTGGCAAGCGCAGTATCGCCATTGATTTGAAGTCCAAGGAAGGCAAGGAAATCGTTCGGAAGCTGGCGCGTGATGCCGATGTGGTGGTCGAAAGCTTTTGCACCGGGGTGGCGCAGCGCCTGGGCATCGACTACACAGCGCTAAGTGCGCTGAACGACAAACTGATCTACTGCAGCATTTCCGGTTTTGGCCGTACAGGGTCCTTGGCGCATGCCAAGGGGTACGACATGATCTTGCAGGCTTTTACCGGCATGTGCTCGATCATGGGGGAACCCGACAGCGGGCCGGTTCGGGCTCCTTATTCGCCGGTTGATCAGGGCACGGGCATGCACGCCACTTCAGCAGTTCTGGCCGCCTTGCTCGAACGCGGCAGAACTGGGCGTGGGTGCCTGGTCGAGGTCTCGCTGTTTGAAACCGGTGTGGCCTTCTTGGGATATATGTTTCAGGCGTACTGGGAACGCGGCACCGAACCCCAGCGTTTCGGCTGCGCCCACGAATCGCTATGCCCTTACGAGGCATTTTCCGCTGCAGATAAGTCCGTGCTCATCGGCATTGCCAGCGAACCGCTATGGCGGCGTTTCTGCGAAGTGTTGAAGCTTGATGACATGAAAGACGACCCAAGGTTCAAGACGAACTCCTTGCGTGTGCAGCATCGCGAGGCAACGGTACAGCCTATCAAGGCGCTCATCTCTCAGCGTCCTGCCGCCTATTGGGTCGACCTGCTGGTCAGCAATGGCATTCCCTGCTCGCAAATCAATTCCTTTTCCGATGTCCTGAACCATCCGCATACTTTGGACAGCGGCATCATCATGCATTATGAAAGCCCGGCGCATGGCGCATTGAACACCATCGGGCCGCCAGTGAAGTACGATGGTATTCGCAGCCAGCCAACACAAGCGCCGGCCAAGCTGGGCGCGCATACGCATGAGGTACTTGCCGAGTTAGGCTATACCGACCAGGAAATCGGCCAGCTTCAGGCAGTGGGGGCAATTGCTGCAATCTAGGTCCACCGACTTCGAGGGAGACTCATGATGCAACTTGACGGTTCCTGCCATTGCGGCGCCGTGACGTTTTCAGTTTCAAGCGCCACGCCTTACCCTTACCAGCGCTGTTATTGTTCTATCTGTCGTAAAACGCAGGGTGGTGGCGGCTATGCTATCAACCTTGCGGGCGATGCCGCAACGATGAAGGTCAAGGGTATTGCCAGCGTGTCTGTTTATCATGCCAGGCTGCAAGAGCCTGGTCAGAAAATTGCCCATGCCAGCACGGCGGAACGCCACTTTTGCAAGCGATGCGGAAGTACCTTGTGGTTGTTCAGCCCAGAATGGCCAGAGCTCATCCACCCCTTCGCATCGGCTATCGACACACCTTTACCCGTTCCGCCGGAGCATACCCATTTGCTGCTGGATTCCAAGGCGTCGTGGGTAGAGCTGGAAGCCGGCCCCAAGGATCTGTTCTTTGACGGTTACCCAGAAGAGTCCATTGCGCAATGGCATGAGCGTTTGGGGTTGACGTCGAATTAAGAACCTGACGTTTGTTGATACCAGCCCGGTGATAGACTGGCTGTAACAATCACATTTACCAGGAATTTTCATGGCGGCTTTTCTTCCCGCGCTTAAAGTGGCGCTTCCCTATATAACGCAAATTGTCACCGCAACCTTGCCCATGTTCACGGCCAAGTCTGCGGAAGGGAAAACGGATGAAGTCATACCCAAGCAAATCCGCGAACTTCAAGCTGCTGTCACCCAGAACGCGGAGTCCGTCAAGGGGCTGGCGATACAGCTTAAAGAAACCATAGAGGGTGTTGATGCGGGGGCGGCCAAGCTGCAGCAGGAAATCGTATTTCTGCGGCGGCTTGCCCTATTTGCCGTGACGGTAGCTGTGGTGGCGGTAGGTGTGGCTGTTTGGACCGTAGCGGGCAAATAACTTGTTTACGAAAGGCCCAAAGCCAGCCGTTTCGCTGTAGACGGTTGTTGCCTAGCAACTTGTGCAGCGCCCCGGGAGGCCGAGC
>DATJCP010000553.1:0-6323 GCA_035514715.1 Candidimonas sp. | reverse complement strand
TTGGTGATTGCGATGCGCAAAGCCAGTCGGGCCAATTCTTCCCAGGGGTCGTTCAGGCGGCCGGGTACTTTTAGCCCTTTGATCAGCCTGTCGATATCATGGGCATGTTGTACTGCCGCGGGCCAGGCATTTTGTGGGACCCGGTTAAGGGTCTGGCGCAACAATTGTTCCCGTGGGCCGAAAATCCGTTGGCGGCGTATTTCAGCCTGTAAATCTTGTCCCGATGCTTGGGCGGCGGCCAGGCGTGCCAGCACGCGGACTTCTTCACCTACCGCCCACAGGACCAGCGGCAAGGCTTCGCCCTCAGCGCGCAGGCCGGCCAGTATGGTCAGTGCTCGGGCGGCCTGACCGGCAAGCATCGCATCGCGCAAGCCGAATACATCATAGCGTGCGACGTTCAAGACGGCGCGTTCCACATCGCTTGCGCTGATTTTCCCGGGAGGGTACAGCAAGCCCAGTTTTTGCACTTCCTGGAAGGCAGCAAGCAAATTGCCTTCTACCTTATCCGACATCCATTCCAGCGTATCGGCATCCAGTTGCTGTTCTTGGCGCGCCATGCGCTGCCCGATCCAGCGTGGCAGCTGGGTTCGTTCGATATTGGCGATTTCGACCCAGGTGCCTGCTTGAGCAAGCCCTAGCGCCCATTTGGTGTTGCGTGTGGCTTTATCCAGCCGAGGCAGATTAACCAGCACAAGGGTATCGGCAAGGGCGCCGCTTTCGACCATGGCGGATAGTTTGAGCAGCACTTCGCCGCCGTTTTTGCCGGGTTTGCCCGTTGGTATGGCGATATCGACCAGGCGACGGTCGCCGAACAGGGAAACGTTCTGTGTGGCGCCAATGACGGCGGACCAGTCGCTGCGGGCGTCCAGTATCAGGCTGGTACGTTCGCCGTAGCCCGCCGCCAGTGCGCCGGCGCGCAAGGCATCGACGGTTTCGATGACCAGCAGCGGCTCATCGCCCGATACGATATACAGGCTGTCGAATTGTGGCGGCGTTGTCTTTTTTAGCTGGTGTAAAAGACTGTCGGAATCCTGGCGGCGTCCCATAACCTTAGTGCATGCCAGCGCCTGGATCGATGCGCGGATATCCCCAAGGAGCGGGGCCTGGCAAAGGCGGTGTTGAAGGTAGTGACTTGGTGTTGGCCGGCTGTTCTTCTATGGGCTGGGATTGTGCGTCGGCAAAGGCCTCGGCGACATCCGGCGAAGCCAGGTGGCGCACGACCCGTTGAATCAGCGACTGCTCCATTTCTTGGAAATTCGTGGTGATCTCGCCTTGCTTGGCCTGGACCTGGCTATCGTCGTAAGGAATTTCTCGCGTGGAGCGCAGGGTGGTTGGCGGCAAAATAATGTGGCCTTGCGCGTCGGTCAGCTGGAATACGAATTCCAAGTTCAGTTCGTATTCTTCTACCCGACCCTGTGCGTCGATGGAAAGTTCGCGCAGGGACTGATTATTGGAAAGTTGAATAAGCTTGGCCTGCGCGCCCGCCGGCTCGGATACAAAGCGGGTGTGCGGAGAACTGGCAACAATGGCCCGGCGCATGTTGGCGCCAAAGGCTGAGTTTTCGGCAATGTTGGTATATATCGTGCTAAATGGCAAAGGCGACACGCCCTTGAGCTTGAAGCCGCACGCCGTTAACAGTACGCAAAGCACCACGCAGGCGAGCGCGCGCAGGCGTTTTTGCGTAGATAAAGTAAACGGCGAGAGCTGAGGCTTAGGGCTGTGCATGCCTGATTTTATCCAACAATGTTGACGAGTTTGCCGGGTACGACAATAACCCGTTTTGGTGGCCGGCCTTCCAGGAACTTGTCGATGGCGTCGTGTGCCAGCGCTATTTGTTCGATCTGGTCTTTGGTGGCGCCATGGGCCACTTTCAAGGCGCCACGCAGTTTGCCGTTGATCTGCAGCATCAGTTCGATTTCGTCGGCAATCAGCGCCGTTTCATCGACTGCAGGCCAGGGGGCGTCGAGCAAGTCGCCGCTGGCCCGGTCATAGCCCAGGTCTTGCCACAGTTGCCAGGTAATGTGCGGTACGACGGGGTACAAGACACGCAGCAATATGGAGGTGGTTTCCGCCAACGCGTGCTGTGCGACGGCCGTGTCGGGCAGCGCAACAGATTCCAGCGTGTTGAGCATTTTCATGCAGGTGGATACCACCGTGTTGTACTGTATACGCTGGTAATCGTAATCGGCCAGCTTGAGCAGATTATGGATTTCGCGGCGCAGGGTCTTGGAGGCTTCGTCGGCGCCCGACCAGTCTGGCTTGCCGCCGTTTGCCGCTTGTATGGCGGCCTGATGGTTATGGCAGAAAGTCCAAAGACGCCGCAAATAACGGTGCGCGCCGTCGACGCCCGAGTCGGACCATTCAAGGGTCTGCTCGGGGGGGCTGGCGAACATGACGAACAGGCGGGCAGTGTCGGCGCCCATGGAGTCGATCAGCGATTGCGGATCAACGCCATTGTTCTTGGACTTGGACATGGTGCCGATGCCGCCGTACTGTACGGGCGTGCCGTCTATGATGCGCTTGGCGCCGGTAATGGTCCCTTTGGCATCATAAATGTTTTCGACTTCTTCGGGCCAGAAGTATTCAACGGCGCCTTGTTCGGTTTTACGCGAATAAATGTGATTCAGCACCATGCCCTGGCATAGCAGGCGTGTGAAAGGCTCGTCGAATTTGAGCATGCCTAGGTCGCGCATGACGCGTGTCCAGAATCGGGCATACAGCAGATGCAGCACAGCGTGCTCGATCCCGCCGATGTACTGGTCCATGGGCATCCAGTAGTCGTTGCGGGCGTCGACCATGGCATCGTCGTTGTTGGGCGACGTATAACGCATGAAATACCAGGACGAGTCCACAAAAGTGTCCATGGTGTCGGTTTCGCGCCGCGCCGCCGTGCCGCACTTGGGGCAATGGCAGGACAGGAAGCCTTCGTGCTTGGCCAGCGGGTTGCCGCTACCGTCGGGAATCAGGTCGTCGGGCAATATGACCGGCAAGTCTTTTTCAGGGACGGGTACCGGACCGCAGTCGGGACAGTGAATAATGGGGATGGGAGTTCCCCAGTAGCGTTGTCGGGATATGCCCCAGTCGCGCAGGCGCCAGGTGATTTTCTTTTCGCCCAGGCCTTTTTCGACCAGGTCGGCGGCAACGGCATCGACAGCGGCTGCCGGAGTCAGGCCGTTGTATTTGCCGGAATTGATGGTGAGGCCTTGCTGCTTGTCGCCATACCAGTCTTGCCATTGCTGCGTGGAATACGTTTTGCCTTCGACGGCAACGACATCCTGGATAGGCAGGGAGTACTTGTTGGCAAATGCGAAATCGCGCTCGTCGTGGCCGGGTACGCCCATGACGGCGCCGTCGCCATAGCTCATGAGCACATAGTTGCCGACCCAGACCGGAATTTGCTTGCCGGTGATAGGGTGGGTTACGGAAAGGCCAGTGGGCAGGCCTTCTTTTTCACGCAACGCGATTTCGGCCTCGGTGGTGCCGCCAAGTTTGCAGGACTCGATGAACGCCGCCAGCGCAGGATTGGTTTGCGCGGCATGAGTAGCCAGGGGGTGTTCGGGAGCAACCGCACAGAAGGTCACGCCCATGATGGTGTCGGCGCGAGTCGTGAAGACATACATGCGGCCGTCTTGTATCAGTTGGCCTGTCTGGTCTTTGATGTCGTGCGTAAATGCGAAACGCACGCCTTCGCTTTTGCCTATCCAGTTTTCCTGCATCAGGCGTACGCGCTCGGGCCAGCCGGGAAGGCCGTCTTTTACATTGCTGAGCAGTTCTTCAGCGTAGTCGGTAATGCGCAGGTAATAACCAGGGATCTCGCGTTTTTCGACAGGAGCGCCGGAGCGCCAACCTCGTCCGTCGATGACTTGTTCATTGGCCAGCACGGTTTGATCTACCGGATCCCAGTTAACGACCTGGGTCTTGCGATAGGCAATGCCTTTGTCCAGCATTTTCAGGAATAGCCACTGGTTCCATTTGTAATACTTGGGATCGCAGGCACACATTTCGCGCGACCAGTCGATTGCCAGGCCCATCGACTGCATCTGCTTTTTCATGTACGCAATGTTGTCGTACGTCCATTTGGCAGGTGGCACTTGCGACTTGATTGCCGCGTTTTCGGCAGGCATGCCAAAGGCGTCCCAGCCCATGGGCATAAGCACGTTATACCCGCGCATACGCAATTGACGGGCCATCATGTCGTTGATGGTGTAGTTGCGCACATGCCCCATATGCAGCTTGCCGCTAGGGTAAGGCAGCATCGAGCAGGCATAAAACTTGGGCTTGGGCGAACCGTCGGCCGCCAGGGCGTGTTCGGTGACGCGATAGGCGTCACGTTCCTGCCAGTTTTGATGGGAAGCTTTTTCGACGGCGTTGGGGTTATAGCGTTCCTGCATGAGATCCGGTATTTGTTGTTGGTTGCGCAAACCGTAGATTATAGGACGGCTGGAGCAAAGACACTTTGTTTCTGCGGAAAGCCGCATTCGCAAAGTAAAAGAAACAAAAAAACCCTGCCTGGGCAGGGTTTTACAAGGAGCTAAATAAATCAGCGCTTGCCAGAGATTCCGGCCGGGCCAGGCCGGTTCCGTGCACAGCGCGTGTGCGCTCTGGGGCAGCTTATTTAAGCTTCATTTCCTTGTAGTCAACGTGCTTGCGAGCAACGGGATCAAATTTCTTGATCAGCATTTTCTCGGGCATGTTGCGTTTGTTCTTGGTGGTCGTGTAGAAGTGACCTGTGCCGGCGGTGGACTCGAGTTTGATTTTCTCGCGGATACCTTTTGCCATGTGGAGCTCCTTAAGTTAGATCGCGAGCGGCTTAAGCGCGCACGCCACGGGCACGTAGATCGGCCAAGACGGAATCGATACCGTTCTTGTCGATGGTGCGCAGTGCGTTAGTGGAAACGCGCAGGCGAACCCAGCGATTTTCGCTCTCGACCCAGAAACGGCGCGATTGCAGGTTAGGTAAAAAGCGACGCTTGGTTTTATTGTTTGCGTGCGAAACATTGTTGCCCACCATTGGGCCTTTGCCGGTAACTTGGCATACGCGTGCCATGGAAATACCCCTTGATAATTTGCTTGACTCGGCCCCGCAACATAAAAAGCGGTAAAAACAACGACCGTGTATCTGTAAAGCCTGACATTCTAATACGAAACTGGCGCTTAGATCAAGTAGCTTTCAACGCAATGCGGCCGAATAACCACGATAGGCAGGCGCACAGCGCCAGCATGCCGGTAAGCGGCAGGGGCGAGGAGGATTGCCAGATACTGACGGCTAATCCTGCGCTTGCCCCGCAGAGCATTTGCAACGTTCCCATAAGCGCCGAGGCTACGCCTAAACGTTTGCCTTGTTCGGTCAGGGCCAGGGCTGCTGCGTTAGGGTTTACAAACCCTTGGCTGGCCATGAAACCGGCCAGACATAGCATGAGCAATAGTAACGTAATTACGCCGGTAAGGGTAAGGACTAGTGCAACCAGGGTCATCGCTACCAGTGATATCTGGGCTTTTTTCAGCAAGGCTTCAGGCGAATGCCGGTTAAGCAAGCGGGCGCTGACTTGGGCCGCCACGATAAGCGAGGCGGCATTGATGCCGAACAATATGCCGAAATGCTGCGGATCGACATTGAAAACTTCAATAAAAACACGCGGCGATCCGGCGATATAAGCGAACATGCCCGCCGACCCGAATCCGCCTGCCAAGGTGTAGCACATGAATGGTTTATGGCGCAGGAGCGCCAGGTAATTGCGCCCGATGATGGAAAAGCCCAGCGGAATGACGCGTTCGGGGTGTAGGGTTTCCTTCATGGTCAAGACGACGCCGCCCAGTAGCGCAATGCCGCAAACGGTCATGATGCCGAAAATCCAACGCCAACTGCCAAATGCCAGTACTTGCCCGCCGAGTATGGGAGCAAGGATAGGCGTTACACCCATGACCAGCATCAGGATGGAGAGCGCTTTGGAGGCGTCGCGAGTATCGAAATTGTCGCGGATCACGGCGCGAGGTATGACAATGCCGGCAGCCCCGCCGAACGCTTGGGCGATACGCCACCAGGTAAGGTGTTCGATGTCGCTGGTGAAGGCGCAGCCTATGGAGGCCACGATAAAGATCAGCAGGCCGGCAATCAACGGCTTCTTGCGGCCATAGCGGTCGGCAAATGGACCGTAAAACAATTGTGCCATGGCCAAGCCGAATAAGTAGCTGGCTAGCGTTCGTTCAACGTGTCCGGGTGTTGTGCCCAGCCCGTCGGCGATGGCCGGAAAGGCGGGCAGGTACATGTCGATGGCCAGCGGCCCTATTGCCGTTAGCAGGCCCATCAGGATTAACCAGCGGGG
>DATJCP010000552.1:0-2603 GCA_035514715.1 Candidimonas sp. | reverse complement strand
CTGGCTACGCCCCAAATGCAGATCGCACGCCTGACAGACGGCAATATGCTCTGCCAACGCATCCCAGGATTCGGGTACCGCAACGCCAGGAGCAGGCTTGTCAGCCTGTGTTTTCTTTGCACCGACCCCAGCACCTGAAGCACTATCGCCCGCAGGCCTGCCCATTGCCGCAGGGCCCGCCTGCCGTTGCGCCAATATAGCGGCAACACTGACCAAGCCCGGCGCCGACTCTACCGCACCAGCGTCTGGTGTGGCGCCGCCTTGGGCCACGGAATCAGCCCGCCCTTGCTCCACAGGAGCCGAAGAAGCAGGAAACGGCCCGCTGCCCACCGCATAGCGGGCAAGCATCCGTTTATCAATACCGATTTCCTGCAACCAGGCAACTTGCAGCGCAGTAAGCTCGGGCGCCTTGGGTGAGAAGACTTCCGTCATGTCGCCCCCAGCGTCTTTTCCATTACGCAGGCATCTTCCCGTTGTCCGTCGCCGGCCGGGTAATAGTCCTTGCGAATAGCAAGCTGTTTGAAGCCGTGCCGCTGGTAAAAACTAAGCGCATTGCCGTTAGACGGCCTGACTTCCAACATGAGCGCAGGCAAGCCGCGCAAACGAGCCGCGTTTTCGCAATGACGCAGCAGTAAGGCGCCTATGCCCTTTTTTTGCGATGAAGGCGCTACCGCTATGACCAGGACATGGGCCACATCGGGCGCAAACATGGCCATGCAGAACCCGACAACCCGACCTGACTGCCGTGCGACCCAGGCGCCATAGCCTGCCTGCAAGCCATCGGCAAAATTGCCTCGGGTCCAGGGGAAAGACTGCACTGATCGTTCGATATCAGCCACATCGTCCAGGTGCTCGGCGGCCATATCCAGGATAGTCACCGCCCCCGGCTCCGGAGCCTTGGGATTCCCCCCCTGGCCCTGCTGGCGCTCCAGCGTCGTGTATGCCACCTTGTTGCGCACATAGAGCGGAGCGGCCAATTCAGGGGCAATGCCGCCCCCGGTATGCCATCCGATCAAGGCCAATCGGGCAACGGTTTCCGCATCGGGGCGTAGCGGAGCACCCAATTCGATCCGCGCACCGCCAACCTGCACCTGCGACAGCGCGGGATAAGCCAGCAAAGCGTCTCCGGACAAGCGAACGGACAATTCGCCATAAACCGCCTGCCACCCCGACACCGCTTGCTGCAGCCAACGACCGACGTGCTCGGCATTCAATAAGACCGGATCTTGCAGTTCACGCCAGCCCGACGCCGCATCGCCATCGGCCAGGTAGGCAGCAAGATAGACCTCGCCCATGCGCGCATCCTGTACCACTACCGACAAGGATGCAGGAGCCGTTGCCGCCTTATGGTCACGCACAGCGACAGCCAGCAGTGAAACCACCGGGATCACAGGTATATTCAAAGCAAACGCCATGCCCTGGGCTACACCGCAAGCCACCCGCAACCCTGTGAAGCCGCCCGGCCCCTGGCCGAACGCCACGGCCGTCAATTGGGAACGCATTATGCCGGCCTGGGCCAGCAAATCATCGGCCATAGGGAGCAAACGTTCGGCGTGCTCTCCGGTGGCGTCATGCTCCAGGATACGAACATTCAACCGGCCGTCCGCCTGGGTCAATAAAGCCACGCCGCACAAGCTGGAGGAGGTCTCAAGCGCAAGAATATGTAGAGTCATGCAGCCATTTTAAACGCGGCGACGCAATCATTGCGCGCAACGACAAGAGCGTAAGGCATTCAGCTGACAGACGGCCATATTTTGCAGTCATATACTATTACTGTTTCATGCCTCTTAGGGCTAAAATAGAGCGTTGCTGTTGGCTACTGATATGCGGAAGTTTGGCAAAAAATGTTAAGGCATTTTCTACCAAACACTTAATGTGTAATATCTTGCTACGAGGCCTATACGGGCTAACTCAGCCCTGTTACATTTTCCCCATGAACACACAAAACCAATCTCTATCTCGCAAAATCCTCGTCGTCGACGACGATCCCCGGCTGCGCGACCTTCTGCGCCGGTATTTGTCGGAACAGGGTTTTAATGTTTTCGTAGCCGAAGATGCCAAAGAAATGGGCAAGCTGTGGCAGCGTGAACATTTCGACCTGCTTGTGCTGGATCTCATGCTGCCTGGTGAAGACGGGCTTTCGATCTGCAGGCGCCTGCGCGGCGGGCACGACAACACGCCCATCATCATCCTCACAGCCAAGGCCGAAGAAATCGACCGTATCGTGGGTCTGGAAATGGGCGCCGACGATTACCTGTCCAAGCCATTCAACCCTCGCGAACTTCTGGCTCGGGTCAATGCCATCTTGCGCCGCCGCGGCACCGAAGAACACCCCGGCGCGCCAAGCCAGGAAAACGAATCCATCGAATTCGGCCCTTACGTGCTGAACCTCTCCACGCGCACGCTTACCCGCAACAACGAGCAGGTTCCCATCACTACCGGCGAATTTTCCGTCCTCAAGGTGTTTGCACGCCACCCCAAAATTCCTTTGTCCCGCGACAAGCTCATGGAATTGGCCCGCGGACGCGAGTACGAAGCTTTCGACCGTAGCCTCGATGTACAAATCTCACGCTTGCGCAAATTGGTAGAACCCAACCCCTCCA
>DATJCP010000551.1:0-5659 GCA_035514715.1 Candidimonas sp. | reverse complement strand
TACCTGATATGGCTCAACCACGAACAAAAGATGTTTCCTAGCGTTCCGGCATCAAGTTATTTTGCCGTCGGTGCCGGTAGTTCGTTTACCTGGGTGGAGCCGGAGCGGCGCATGGTAGTGGTGGTGCGCTGGCTGAATTCGACGCATGCTGATGCGCTTTTCGGCAAGATATTGACCGCAGTGGATACGCTGTCTTAAATGATGGCTTAGTCGTGCAGGGCCTGCAAGATAACGCAGGCTTGTGCGCCTTGGTCCCGGCATATATTGCATTGGCCAAGCAAGGCGGTAAGGGTGTTTTTCAGTTTCGTCAGTTCGGTCAACTTGATTTCCAGCAAGCTGACCTTGCTGGCGGTGAGTGCGCTGATATCGTTGCATGCCCCTGTTATGCCTGGCTGGAAAACGGTACTTATTTCTTTCAGCGTAAAGCCTAACCCCTGGGCGCGCTTGATAAAAAAAATGTCTTCAATAGTTTGCGCTGAATAGCGTCGATACCCACGGCTGGGCTTGTCTGGCTGCGCCAGCAACCCCAGGCGCTGGTAGTAACGTATGGTTTCGATATTGACGCCGGCTAGCTGCGCCACACGGCTGATCGTCAAATTGGTCGGACTCATGCAAAAGCCTCTTGACTCTGTACCGCGGTACGGAAGTTAACGTGCTGCTCACCCAAATTACCTAAGAAACCATAGTAGTTATTTGCCTGGCCTAGGCATTTAACAAGGATCAACTCCGCCGCTGATTCTTACGGGTGAAATTCTATACAGCCCAATGCCGGGCATCTTGAGAGCAGAAATGAATTGGTTCATCGGTTTGAAAATCGGCACGAAACTTATCAGCGTATTTGTCGTCGGGGCCTGTGTCGCAGGCGTAATTGGCGCTTTGGGTATCCAATCCACTGGGCAAATCAAAGCACTGGCTTTCCTGATGTATGAGAGGGAAACAGTAGGGTTGCGGTATGCGGCAGATGCGCGCATGAACCTGGTTGCTGCTGGCCGTGCAGCGCGGGGGGCATTGCTTGCCAGAACCGATCAGGATCGCGACCGCGAGGCGGCTGTCATGGAAACGCATTTTCGTCTGAATAGGCAGGCGCTGGAAAAAGCGGCAACAACGCTGGTTGCCGAGTCGGAAAAGTCGATCGCTGTGGATGCGGGGGTGGCGGTGTCGGTGTACGAGGCCAAGCTCAAAGAGCTTATCGCGCATCCAGGCATAGGCGAGTTCGGCGAAGCGCGCGATTCCTTGGCTGTATTGCTGAGCGAAGCGCTTCCTCTGGCCACCAAAGCAGAAAGCCTGGTCACCGCGCTGCTGGCGCAAAAGCAGAGCAATGCCGATGCGCTTAATAATGAAACAGAAGTTGTCTATCAGAACGCCCTTGCGACCATGATTGCCTTGACCCTGATTGGCATTTTTCTGGGTATCGTCACAGGCGCGTTTTTGGCGCGCAGTCTTACGCGTCAATTGGGGGGTGAGCCCAGCGATGTGGCACGGGTGGCCAATGCCATTGCAAAAGGCGATTTGACTACGATTATCGATACGTCGAAGGCTAGCCAGGGCAGCGTAGTCCAGGCAATGAAGTATATGCAGGACTCGCTGCACGCGGTGGTTGCCGCAGTACGTCGCAGCAGCGATAGCATTGCGGAAGGATCCGGCCAAATTGCCGCAGGCAACGCCGATTTATCGCAGCGTACCGAACAGCAGGCTGCCAATCTTACGCAAACTGCTGCAGCGATGGAGCAGCTTTCATGTACCGTCCAAAATAATGCCGATGTGGCCGGGCAAGCAGCGAAATTGGCCTCATCGGCCAGTGTGGCAGCCAGTAATGGGGGGCAGGTCGTCGATGATGTCGTAGCCACCATGGGTGAAATAAACAGTTCGTCCAGAAGAATCTACGAAATTATCGGAGTGATAGACAGCATTGCCTTTCAAACTAATATTTTGGCATTGAATGCAGCTGTCGAGGCGGCCCGCGCGGGTGAACAGGGTCGTGGCTTTGCTGTTGTGGCGGGCGAGGTGCGTGGTCTTGCGCAAAAAAGTGCGGCGGCAGCCAAAGACATTAAGACGCTGATCGGCGATAGCGTGCAAAAGGTCGAGGCGGGCCGGAAAATGGTGGATGTGGCCGGAGCCACCATGCAGGATGTTGTTGCTCAAGTCCAGCGGGTCAATGGCCTTATCAGCGACATCAGCCTTGCCACAGCCGAGCAAACGACCGGTCTTGATCAAATCAATCAGGCGGTGTTGCAGCTTAGCGGAGTCACACAGCAAAATGCAGCCTTGGTGGAAGAGTCGGCGCAAGCTGCAGAGAGCCTTAACGAGCAAACCCGGCAATTGGTCATAGCGGTTCGAGCGTTCAACTTGGGCCAAGAGCCGGTTAAAGCCTTGGCCCTGGCAATGGCCTAGTAATCTACTTAACCATTTTCTGGGCGCGCTGGGCTAGTTCCGGGTTTTGTTGCAGCGCCTGATTGATGCCGTTGAATTGATCGACGGTCATTCCTTCCTCATGAACCGCCAGGATCATTTTTTCGTCGGCCTGCTTATAGACCTGCTGCTTTGTCGCTTCATTCTCCGAGGCTTGCAGTTTGGGTGTGTATTCCTGGGAAATCATGGCGATTTTCTGGGATGCGCTGATGAATTTTTCAAGCTGCGCATCGGAATAATTTTGAGCTGGGGCTGCTGCCGCTGGGGCTTGCTGCGCCATGGCTGAAGTACTGAGTATGCCAACAGCAAGTACGCTGGCGGAAAGGGTGGTGGTGATCCATTTCTGCATGCAATCTCCTATCTTTTTCCATGAATAACGTCTACATCATGACAGTAATCGAGATGTTTTCAAGGGTTTTCCCGTAGAGATTGTTATCGAGGAGAAACGGGGCGTAACGCTGCGCAGTGGCTTATTTACTGCGAGTTACCGGATTATTGGTGTGGAAGCCAGGCATTTACCCACTGCCTGCCAATAGCGCGTATGCTAGTGGGGCCATTTGGCATGCAACTATTGTCGTTCAAGGAGTATTTCGATGGCAAAAGGTCAATTACGCGGAAATAAAGAGGCAAAGAAGCCTAAGCAACCTCCAAAACCCGCTGTGCCGTCATCACCATTCGGCTCAACGGCAAGCAAAGGCGGCGCGCAGGCTGCCGATGCCAAGAAAAAATAAGCGGGCTCAGGCAAGCCTGTTTGTATAAGGATAGTGAACAGGGCGCTTAACCGCCCTGGTGATGAAGTTTGTTACTGGCTTGCGGGGGCGGCAGCGCTTTCTTGGCTTTTCCGCCACGCCAGCCAGCCTAGCAATGCCAGCACCGTTGCCACTAGCGGGAACATCAGCATATTGATGGTTGCCCATCCCGACGTGTTCAGCAATTGTCCGGAACTGAACGAGGCAATCGCCACAGTGCCAAATACCAGAAAATCGTTCAGTCCCTGGACCTTGGCGCGTTCCGAAGGATGGTAGCAGTCGGTTAGCATGGCCGTTGCGCCGATGAATCCGAAGTTCCAGCCAACACCCAACAACACTAGCGACCCCCAGAAATTCAGCAGTTCCAGCCCTGCCAATGCCAGCAAGGCTGAAGCCGCTATCATTACCAGCCCGATGGCGGTCATGCCGGGTTTGCCAAAACGGGCAATTAAATGGCCGGTGAAAAAGCTGGGGGAAAACATGGCCAACACATGCCACTGTATGCCCAGGGCCGCTTCGCCTATGGTGTGCCCGCAAGCAACCATCGCCATGGGAGAGGCGGTCATGACAAAGCTCATCAGTCCATAAGTGACCACGCCTGCGACAACCGCCACACAAAATTGCGGCGTACGGGCGATTTCGCTTAGAGGGCGGGCGGGAGGACCCGAGGCCGTGGCCGATGTAGGCCCTGGCGTACGAAACATGGCGATGATAGGCAAGGCCAGGCAGGCCAGTGCGGCTTGTGCAAAAAAGCTGCCTGCAAATGGCGCAGCCGGCAGTGCATCGCGCGTCCAGATGACCAGTTGTGGGCCGATGATGGCGGCGGCGAGGCCGCCCACCATGACACGCGATATGGCGACGGATCGCAATGCCGGCGCCACGGCGTCGGCAGCGGCGAAGCGGTAGCTTTGTACGCAAGCGCCATAGAATCCGGCCATGGACGTGCCAATACAGAACAGGACGAAGTCCCCGCGCAAGATGGCCATGGCGGCGACCAAGCCGGAGGCGCTGCCTAGCAATGCGCCCAGCAGGTAGGCGACTCGTCTTCCCATTTGCCGCATGAGCAGGGCGGCTGGAAGTGTGGAGAGCGCCAGGCCGAGGTTATAGAGGCTGACAGGCAGAGTGGAGAGTGTCGGGTCGGACGCCAGCATTAAGCCGACAATGCCACCCAGAGAAATGATGATGGGCGGCGAAGCGCCGCCAAGAGCCTGTGCCGCCATCAATACGCCGACACTGCGGCGTGCTTGTCTATCGGTGGCGGGAGAGGCCTCTGTCATGAGCTGTCCTAAGCAAACAATTTATCGTATGCCGCCAGCAGTGTTTGATGCATGGGGCTGCCTTGCATATCTGTACCAAGTGTTTCCAGTCCGAAGAAGCGTTCGCTGCGATTGAGCAGGGCTTCAGCCTGGCGTACGGTTTCGGCACTGTACAGCAAAACCAGCGAACGGCGATAGTCGTCAACGTTATCGACATTCAACATGCTTTCTATGCAGCGATAAACCAGGCGGCGGGCCGGCTCCAGATCATTGAAGTGATGTATCCAGTCGCAGCCCTCGCGGATCGCTTCTTCGTCGCCTATGGCCAGCGCCAGCAGGGTTTTCAGTTCCCCGATGCGCAGTTGCTTCCAAGGCGTGCCCATTGGAATGGCGAGACCCAGGATTTCCCAGAGGGGACGCTCGTCGTTCAAGTTCATGGTCTGCAAATCCGCAAGCAGCTCGGTCGCCTCGGGAGCGCTTAGGTCGGATAAGCGCAGCAACGCCGGGCGGATGGCATTGCCGATGCTATTGTTTTCCCAATCCAGGTCTTCTGGCGGATAAATTTCAGACATGCCAGGAACCAGGATACGGCAGCTATAAGCGCCTTGCTCGCTGAAATCGGCAACATAAATGTCCTTGCCTTCGCTGTGAATACTGTTCACCAGCCAGTTGTAGTCTTCTTCTGTGGTGGCGCTGAAGTTCCAGTCGGCAAAAGGAAAGTCTGGGGTATCGCGCATGAAGTTCCAGCTGACCACGCCACTGGAATCTACAAAGTGAATTTCCAGGTTGGAAACCGCGTTGATTTCGTCCATGTCGAAGCTGGGCTCTGGAAAGCCTTGCAGCGAATCCAGTGCGCGGCCTTGCAGTAATTCGGTCATGGCACGTTCCAGCGCGATTTCGAAACGGGGATGGGCGCCGTAGCTGGAGAATATGCCCTGGTCTTTCGGATGCACGAGCGTTACGTTCATGACGGGATAGTGTCCGCCCAGCGAAGCGTCTTTGACCAAAATGCCGAAACCCGCTTTGCGCAGGCCAGCGATACCGGCTTGTATATTGGGGTAGCGGGCAATCACCTCATCGGGCACTTCGGGCAGGCATAGTCCCTGGCTGATGATGCGGTACTTGACGCTGCGTTCGAAAATTTCGGACAAGGCCTGGGTACGTGCTTCCATCAGGGTGTTGCCGGCCGCCATGCCGTTGCTGACGTAAAGGTTGCCGATGATGTTGACCGGAATAAAGGTCTGG
>DATJCP010000550.1:0-5053 GCA_035514715.1 Candidimonas sp. | reverse complement strand
TTTGCCCAAGGTGCCGTCCACGCCGCCCGATCATGTCTGCGTATTGCCCACCTTGCCGAATGCTGCTTTGCTGTATCGCTTGAATGCCGATCCCAACCCACTGCATGTCGACCCGGCGGTTGCTCGCGAAGCAGGCTATCCGAAGCCGATTTTGCATGGATTATGCACTTATGGTGTGGCAACGCACGCGATTGTGAAGACATTGTGCGCTTATGATCCCAGTCGTCTTGCTTATATGAATACGCGATTTTCGGCACCGGTTTACCCTGGGGAAACGCTGGTTGTCGAGATGTGGCAAGGGCAGGCCGGTACGGTTCAGTTCCAGGCCAAGGTTGCCGAGCGCGATATTGTGGTGTTGAGCAATGGCATTGCGGGAGTCAAGGCATGACCGAGCGTGTAGCCCCGCTGGATGGCATTAAGATCCTGGACTTGTCCAGAATTCTGGCTGGCCCATGGTGCAGTCAGAATCTGGCCGACCTTGGCGCCGATGTGATCAAGGTGGAACGCCCGGACGTGGGTGACGATACACGAACTTGGGGGCCGCCTTTTTTGAAGGATGCCGACGGTTTCGACACTAGCGAAGCCGCCTACTACCTAAGTACCAATCGGAACAAGCGCTCCATCGCCATTGATATTGCAAGCCCCGAAGGCGCAGCGCTGGTCAGGGAAATGGCCAAGCAATGCGATGTCTTGATCGAAAACTTCAAGGTTGGCGGTCTGAAGAAGTACGGCCTCGATTACGACAGTATCAAGGAAATCAACCCTCGCCTTATTTACTGCTCGATCACGGGTTTTGGGCAAACAGGCCCATTGGCCGAACTGCCGGGTTACGACTTTATGATCCAGGGCATGGGCGGCCTGATGAGTATTACCGGTGAGCGCGACGACTTACCGGACGGCGGTCCCCAAAAGGCGGGTGTGACGGTTACTGACATCATCACTGGCATGTATGCCACGGTTGCCGTGATGGGAGCTTTGCAGGAAAGGCATCGCAGCAACCTGGGCCAGCATATTGATATAGCCTTGCTGGATTGCCATGTGGCCATGCTGGCAAATCAGAACTTGAACTACATGACGACGGGCGTTGCGCCCAGGCGCGCCGGTAACGCACACCAGAACGTTGTGCCTTACCAGGTGTTTGCCGCCAGCGATGGTCATTTGATTGTCGCCACCGGCAACGACTCCCAGTATCGCGCCTATTGCGGAGCTATCGGCAGGCCTGATCTGGCTGTCAATCCCGATTACGCCGTCAACAGCCAGCGCTTGCTTAATCGTGTCGTGTTGATTGCCGAGCTAGAGGCCATCATGAAGACGCGTACGCGTGATGAATGGATAGCTGCGCTACAAAAGGTCGGCGTGCCTTGCGGGCCTATCAATACGCTGGAGCAGGTGTTCAACAACCCGCAGGTCAAGGCGCGGGAGATTTGGCAAACTTTGCCGCACCCGCTGGCAGGCACGACGCCAACCACGGCAAGCCCGATTCGTTATTCGGCCACGCCTGTTCAGTACCGCATGGCGCCGCCATTGCTTGGGCAGCATACCCAGGAAATTCTCAAGGAATTGGGTCTGGAAGGGAAGTGATTGTGCAGTAGTTTTTGCTCATAAATATATATTGCAGGGGAGACATTTCCATGGGAAAAATAGACCGTCGCCAAGTGTTGGCGGGTATGGGCTTGGGCATGCTGGGGTTGGCTTTGCCCACATCCATGGCGTGGGCCGCAGATGCTGCCTGGCCTACGCGCGCCGTGAACTTTACTGTTACTTTTCCGCCTGGCGGCCCGGTGGATACCGCGGCGCGTTTTGTAACTAAGCCGCTGGGCGAAATGTGGCATCAGTCGGCCATTGTCGATAATAAGGCGGGGGCAGGCGGTATCGTGGGCGCCCGGCATGCGCTGAAAGAAAAACCGGACGGCTACAGTTTCTTTTTCCCAGCCATTCATCACTCTGTCTTGCCTAGTCTGCGCAAAGACCTGGGTTACGACATACAAACCGATTTCGAACCCGTGGGGTCTGTGGCTAGATTTCCGATTATTCTGGCTGTGCATCCCTCATTGCCGGTCAAGAGCGTGAAGGAATTGATCAGCTATGCCAAGGAGCATCCTAGTAAAGTTTCTTTCAGTTCGTCGGGCACTGGCGGCGGTACGCATCTGGCGGGCGAGTTGTTCAATAGCCTGGCTGGCGTCAAGCTGCAGCACATTCCTTATCGGGGCAGCGCACCGGCCATGCAGGACTTGGTCGGCGGGCAAGTGCAAGTCATGTTTGCCGATGCGCCGTCAGCTTTGCCGTTTATCAAGTCGGGGCACATCGTTGCCCTTGGCGTAGGCAACCCCGAGCGTTCGGTGCTTGCTCCGGATTTGCCAACCATTGCCGAGGCTGGCGTGCCCAATTATGAAGCGTATTCCTGGACGGGCTTGATGGCGCCCAAGGGGACGCCGCAAGCTGTTATCAAGAAGCTTAATCAAGACCTGGTAACGGTACTGACGGATCCGACAGTGGGCCCGTCCATGGCGGCAGCGGGTGCTGAGCCTATGCCAGGTTCGCCCGAGGACTTTGCTAAATTTCTGGATAACGAGATCAAAAAATGGGCGGCAGTCATTAAAGAAGCCGACATTAAGATCGACTAAGTCATCTGAGTAGAAAAAAGCTTCCGACTCCTGCCATCGAATCGGAAGCTTTTTATTTGTGTTGCCTATTCTGCTGTGCTTAATTGGTTTGGATGTTGGCCTTTTTGATGACATCGTCCCACATGGCGTATTCGCGTTTGGCCTTGGCCAATAGGTCGGCGCCGTTGGTCTGGTTGATCGTATAGCCGCCAGCTTGCATGGTTTTGTCGAATTCGGGATTCTTGGCCACGTTAATCAATGCTGTTTCCAGTTTCTTGTGGATGTCGGCAGGCAGATCTTTAGGCGTTATCAGCGCATACCAGCCTGTAACTTCATAGTCTTTGACACCTGCTTCTGTCATGGAAGGTACATCGGGCAGGCCAGCGTTGCGCTCGCGCGATGTCACCGCCAGGGCCCGTACCTTGCCGCTTTGTATGTACGAGATGGCTGTGCTGGTGATGTCGAACATAAAGGTGGTTTTTCCGCCTATCACATCGACCATGGCTGGCGAGTTGCCGCGGTAGGGAACGTGCAGCATTTCCGTGTCGGTTTTCTGTTTGAGCAGTTCGGCCGACAAGTGGTTGGACGCACCTACGCCAGCCGATCCGAATGAAACGGCGGTTGGGTTTTTCTTGGCGTAAGCAACCAGTTCCTGGATGTTTTTGACTGGAATGTCTTTGTTGATGACCAGCACATTGGTGTAGTCCAGGATGTTGCCGATATAGGTAAAGTCTTTATCCAGGTCGAGCTTGGCATTTTTCTGGATCAGCGGCGTGATGGTCAGTGTGGGGCTGGCGACGAAGTTGATGGTGTAGCCGTCGGGCTGGGCGCGTGAGGTCGATTCGGCAGCGATCATACCGCTGGCGCCGGTGCGGTTTTCTACAATTACCGATTGCTTGAGCTCGTCGCCCAGGTATTTCGCGAAGGTCCGGGCGCTGGTGTCTACGGGGCCGCCAGGTGAATAGCCGACAATCAATTTGATGGGCTGGGCCGGCCATGTGGATTGTGCATTGGCGCTTGCTGCCACCATAAGTCCGGTGGCAAATAGAAGGGCGGTTTTTAGTTTCATGGGTTGTCTCCTGTTTTTATCGATGAAGCTCAGGGTTGGTTTTTTAAGCTGGCCCTTAGCGGTTCCTTTTGGAGCTTGCCGCTAAGGGTTGTGGGAATTTGTGTTGCCTTTATCAATCGAGCAGGCCGTTTATAAGGGGCCAGGCTGTCCGTCAAATACGCGTTCAGCGCCTGTTCGTCTATGGTCGTATCTGGTTCGGTTTCGTAAAAGGCAATGACTTCTTCGTTGCCGTCTTCCTGCTTTTTGCCGACGACAGCCGATAGGCGTATGCCATCGAATGCGTTAATGACAGCTTCCACTTCCTGGGGATAGACATTGAATCCAGAGCGGATAATCAGGTCTTTGGAGCGGCCGGTGATGAATAGGGCATTGCCTTCATCAAGATAGCCGATGTCACCGGTATGAAGCCAGCCGCCGGGCAACAGCGCTTCGCGGGTTTGCTCTGGGTTGCGGTAATAGCCCAGCATTACGCCAGGGCCTTTGATGACGATATCGCCTTTTTCACCTGCTGGCACAGCAACGCCTTCGCGCCTGATTTCTACTTGCACACCATCGACCACACACCCGGCTGAGCAGTCGTCGCGCGGCTTATCGATGTTGGTTATACATACCGAGCCGGCATATTCGGTAATGCCAAAGCCGTGATGCAGTGGCAGGCCGAACAAGGCATGGACCTTGGTTTTCAGTGCCGGATCCAGTGCGGCGCCGCCGGTATAAACATAACGCAGCGCGGGTGCGCTGACTTGTTGACCGGCAGTTGCTGAAATAATGCGTACAAACATGGTCGGCACGCCTTGCAGCATAGTGATGCCGGGCGATACCAATGCTTGCAGGACATCTTGCACGTCGAATTTAGAGCGTAAGACCAGGCTGGCGCCGGCATGAAACGTAGCCATCAGCACGGTCGCCAGCCCGAAAATATGTGAAACAGGTAAAGCTGCATACGCGATATCGGCGGGACCAAGCCGGCGGGAAGCCGCCGATATGCCGGCAAAATGCAGCAGGCCTTTATGGCTGACCATGACGCCTTTCGGTGCGCCTGTTGTTCCCGAGGTGTAGATTAATGTTGCAACCGCCTGTGCAAGCTCCGGATTCTCGGGTGGCGTTTTGGCGGACAGGATTGTGTACTGGTTTCCATGAGGAAAAATACTGGCATCACACGGCTGCGCAGAATACTGGGAGGCATGGCTTTCGGCAGCCGCGGATACACGTGCCGTAAAAAACACCAGGGAAGGGTCGCTGTGTTCGGCAATGGCGTTGATCTCGCGAGCACTTAGTCGGGCGTTTACCCCCACCGGCCAGGCGCCGACAAGACTGCATGCAAACAGCATGGTCAGCATTTCAGGGCAGTTTTCGCCAACCACCATTACCTTGTGGCCTG
>DATJCP010000549.1:0-7071 GCA_035514715.1 Candidimonas sp. | reverse complement strand
GGCACTGTCAGACCGAAAAAAATGACGCCTGAACGACTGAATAATGCCCCCGTTAGGCCCAAAATCGGCATGAGCACTATACATACATAAAGCATCCAGTGCACCGCCCTGGATGCTTTTGCCTGCCATCTTGGCACGGTATCCGGCAAGGCGGCCGGCGTATTCCCGAACCGCCACGCGAGCCGTACCAGCACCAACAAAGCAATGATGATGCCTATCGACTTATGCAAGTTGAAATACCATTCGCTGCCGGGATCGTCAGAGATCGATGTCATGTACCAACCAAGGACTATCGTACCCAGGATCAGAATCGCCATCGCCCAGTGAAGAAAAATGGCGAAGGCGGAATATTGCGCAGCCTTTTCTACGGTAAAGGTATCAGTGGACATCATGTTTGCTCCAGAATGGCAGGCCAAATCTATTCAGCAGGTCCGATACACCTTGCTAGCAATTGTACGCGCCGTGCAAGCATTTTCGCTTGATGACTTTTTCTGAATTCAGGTTCAAACTGCAACCGCAGACTCCACAATAAACAGCACCAACAAGGGAATCCGTCTATGGAAGGTGCGAACCTACTATGGCTGGCATTGGTTTACCTGACTGCCGGCGTTATTTCGGTTCCGATCGCCAAAAGGCTGGGGCTAGGTTCAGTATTGGGCTACCTGATCGCAGGCGTAGTAATCGGCCCCTTCGCCCTGCAGCTGGTCGGGGACCAGACCGACATCATGCATTTCGCCGAGTTCGGCGTCGTCATGATGCTATTTCTTATCGGCCTGGAGGTGCGTCCATCGGTACTATGGAATATGCGCGGCGTATTTTTTGGCTTGGGCGGTGCCCAGGTGGTCGCCACAGGCCTGGCGCTGGCGGCGGCCGGCATAGCGCTAGGCCTGGATAACCGGGCGGCCCTGGCCTTGGGGTTCATCCTGTCGATATCGTCCACGGCGATCGTGCTTCAAACCTTCCAGGAAAAAGGGCTTATGCATACCGCGGCCGGCTCGGCCGCTTTCGGTATTCTGTTGTTCCAGGACGTATCCACAATACCCATGTTTGCCGCCCTGCCCCTGCTTGCCGTGGGCACTGCGGTTGCACCAGATACACAACCTCATGGAATACTGGCCAGTTTCCCGGCCGGCGTGCAGGCCCTGGCGGTACTGGCCGCTGTTTTGCTTATCATCGGCGCTGGGCGCTATTTGACCCGTCCGGTCTTTCGTTTTATTGCCGATACCCATTCGCGCGAAATATTTACCGCAGCAGCGCTTTTGCTGGTCATTGCGGTTGCGTTATTAATGGAAACGGTCGGGCTATCGCCGGCCTTGGGCGCGTTTTTGGCCGGCGTGGTGCTGGCCGATAGCGAATTCAGGCGTGAGCTGGAAGGCGATATCGAGCCATTCCGTGGTCTGCTCCTTGGACTCTTTTTCATTTCAGTTGGAGCCGGGATCAATCTTGGCTTATTCGCCGCGCAGCCCGCTATGCTGGGCGGCGTGGTAATAGGCCTGATAGCCATCAAGATTATTGTCATTTATCTTGTCGCCCGTGCCTTTCATGTGGAAGGACGTGCAGCGGCATTAACCGCCGTGGCGCTTGCCCAAGGCGGCGAATTCGCCTTTGTGCTGCTGGGCATCGCCTCGGCATCGGGCATCATTACTGCCAATATTTCCGAACTGGCGACTTGCGCGGTAGCCACGTCCATGGCGCTTACTCCTGTCATGCTCAAGGGCTACGGGCGCTGGTGCACCAATACCCTGTCATCTGTTCCTCCACCCAAAAACGAGGCTTTTAAACAGCAACCGGACGTCATCGTTGCGGGCTTCGGGCGATTTGGCCAGATCGCGGCGCGCTTGTTGATCGTCAACGGCTTTGAAACCTCTACGTTGGACTCCAGCGCCGAACAGGTCGAACTGGTGCGCCGCTTTGGCCGCCGGGTTTATTACGGCGATGCGACTCGGCTGGATCTGTTACGAGCCTCGGGCGCGGCCGAAGCCAAGCTGCTCATTATTGCCATCGATGATCGAGACCAGGCAGAGACGCTGGTGGAAATTGCCGCCCAACATTTCCCCAACCTTAAAATACTGGCCCGCGCCTATGACAGGCGCCACGCCTACCGATTGCTGGATAAAGGCGCCCATGTGGTTGAACGCGAAACCTTCGAGGCGGGCCTTACTTTAGGCGCTGAAGCGCTCAAGGCATTGGGGCTGAAGGATTCCCAGGCAACACGCGCTGCCCGTTTGTTCCGCCGTCACGATGAAAACATGTTCGATGCCCTACAGCAGGTATGGAGTGACGAAGAGCGGTTCATAGTCGCTACCCGGGAATCCAGCGACCGCATGAACGAACTGCTGGCTGCGGATATACAAAGTATGTTGCAAGAGCCTGACGACAAGCAGGTGTAGTCTTACAAGGACACAAGCAGGCGATATCCCACTGCAGTCTCGGTCAACAGATATCGCGGCTGCGCTGGGTCGTCTTCGAGCTTCTGACGCAAGTGCCCCATATAAATGCGTAGATAATGGCCATGTTCGGCATGAGACTTGCCCCAGACTTGTCGCAACAACTGCGGAGCGCTAACCACCCGGCCCGCGTTGTGGGCAAGAATCGATAGCAGCCTGTATTCAGTCGGCGTCAGGTGAACCAACTTCCCCGCTTTCGTAACCAGGTGCGCGCGGATGTCGAGTTTCACATCGCCGAATTCGATAACACCCTCTGCGGCAATGCCAGGTTGCCGCAGACGCCGCTGGCTTGACCTCACCCGCGCAAGCAACTCACCCACGCCAAATGGCTTGGTCAAATAGTCGTCTGCCCCCGCGTCCAGCGCCTCGATCTTGTCGTGCTCGCCGACTCGTGCCGACAGCACAATAATCGGCATGGCAGACCATTTTCGAACATCCAGGATGAAATCCACGCCATTGCCGTCGGGCAAACCCAGATCCAGAATAATCAAATCCGGTTTGCGCGTCCCGGCATCGATCAAGCCACGCTGCATGGTGTCCGCTTCGAAAACCTGCCACCCCTCGCCCTCTAGCGCGTTACGAACAAAACGCCGGATTTGAACTTCGTCCTCGACCAGGACAGCGACAGGTAGATAGGCGCTCATTGCAAAGGCTCCAGGTATCCGTCTGTAATCTCATCGCCATCCGGCATCTCGGGAGGCGTACCTAATGGAAGGGTAAAAATAATGGACGCGCCACCATCGGGCGACTGGCCCGCCTGTATCGTACCGCCATGCGCCTGGATGATAGCCTGACATATCGCCAGCCCAAGCCCAACCCCGGACGTAGCGGACTCATGCTCGCCTCGTGTGAATTTTTCAAAAATTGTGGCTTCCTTACCCCGAGGCAATCCCGGCCCGTTATCGTACACCGCCACCTGCAGAAACTGGCCTTTCACTTGCGCCGCGATAACAATGCTGGAGCCTGCCGGCGTATATTTAGCGGCGTTTTCCAGCAAATTGCAAAGCACCCGCTCGATCAGCATGGCATCAAAATGGACCAGAGGCAGATCAGGCGCCAATCGGGTTTGGATTTGATGTTGGCCAAGAACAGACTTGCTCGAACGCAGCCCAGTACCCACCACCTCTTCGAAAGGCTGCCATTGCAGGTTCAGCTTTATATTCCCGCTTTGTATCCTGGCCATATCCAGGAGATTTGACACCAGATTAGCCATGCGCAACGCTTCTTCATGCAGGGCATTTGCCAGCTCTTGCTGAGATGGCAGCAAAGGCGGCCTGGATATCGCCAGGGACTCGGACAGCCCGATCAGCGACGTCAGCGGTGTGCGCAAATCATGCGACAGTGCGGCAAGCAGAGAATTACGTAGACGTTCTGACTCCATGTGCAGCAACGCATCCTGCGCAACCTCGACATAATGCACTCGTTCCAGTGCAATGGCTGCCAATGCGGCAAAAGTATCCAGTTGCCAGCGTTGCTCGGGGATTAGTATCCAGCGCGGGTTCTCTGGCTGGATGGCAAGAACGCCGCGTGTACGCATCGGCGCAACCAGCGGCAAGTAAAAATAGCGACTGTCCGGCAACGTATCTGTACCGGTACCGGCTGGCGTGGCCCGGTCAAACGACCATTGTGCAATGCCCAGATCCAGGCCGTTATCGGGCGAGGGTTCACCCGGCGCCCAAGGCGGTAACCGTAGTCGATCCTCATCATCGGGCAGCAACAGTATCGCCTTTGCGAGAAAGGTATGCTGGATAAAGCTGCGCGTAGTTGTGAATATCTGCTCCGTCTGCAAGGCGCCGGATAATTCCCGCGCGAACTCATATAAGGCCCGCGACCGCGCTTCTCGTCGTACTGCGATCCGGGCCTGGTAACGCAAACCCGCTGTCAGATGCGCTGTAATCAAACAGACGACCAGCATGACAGCTAAGGTGACCAGATACTGCAGATCGCCGACAGAAAAAGAAAACCTGGGCGCAACGAAAAAGAAGTCGAAGGCTGCCACTACGAGAAAGGTTGAAACCACTGCCGGGCCAAGGCCTAGGTTAACCGCCACCAACACGACAGACAGCAGAAACAGCATCACAATGTTTGCCAGATCTAGATAAGGCAATAGCGGGATCGTTACGAGGATCGTCAGAAAACTGATCATTGCGGCCCAAACATAGCCCCATCGTTGCCATTTTCGGCTGGCTGAAGAGCGCGGCGCCACGGCACTTGCATCACGCATCCCGGACAACTTTCCGATAAGGCTGCCTTTGGTTTCCGGCCGGCCGATTTCCGTTAAATCCAGATCAGGAGCCAATGCGGCAATACGGCTTAGACGCGTATTTCGCCAGGGCCGGCTGGAATGGCTGCGCCCCAGCAACAACCTGGAAAAATTGTGGCTGCGTGCGTAGTCGACAATAACAGCTTCGATATTATTTCCGGTCAGGATTTCGGTTTTGGCGCCCAAGTCTTCAGCCAGCTTGAGCACCTGCAGGATGCGTTCTCTATGGCTGGACGGCAAACGCTGCAATGACGGCGTTTCAACATATACCACCCGCCATTCGGTATTGAGTTGGCCCGCAAGCCGCGCAGCGCCACGGACAACATATTCTTCTCCGGCGCGATGACCGATGCAAGCCACGACGGCAGCGTCTATTTTCCATACGGCATCAATGGACTTTTCGATGCGATAAGCCTGTACATCATCCTGGACCCGGTCAGCGGTGCGACGCAAAGCCAATTCACGTAAGGCAATCAAGTTGCCTTTGCGGAAAAAGTTGTGCGAGGCGCGTTCTGCCTGCTGCCCCTGGTAAACCAGCCCCCGTTTCAGGCGAACCAGCAGTTCGTCGGGCGGGATATCCACCAGCACCACGTCATCTGCGTGATCGAACACCGTGTCGGGCAAGGTTTCCGTAACGCGAATGCCGGTGATCCCGCCAACTACGTCGTTCAAACTTTCCAGGTGCTGGACATTGAGCGTGGTAAACACATCAATACCTGCATCCAGCAATTCGGCAACGTCTTGCCAGCGCTTGGGATGGCGCGCCCCCGGCGCATTCGAATGCGCCAGTTCATCTACCAGAATCAAAGCCGGACGCAACGCCAGGGCCGCATCGATATCGAACTCCTTGATCTGCTTGCCCCGATAATCGACCTCCTTGAGGGGCAGGACCGTCAAGCCCTTAAGCAGCTGCGCCGTTTCGTTGCGGCCATGCGTTTCGATAACACCGACCACCACATCGACGTGTTCCGCATGCAGCTTGCGTGCCGCCAGCAGCATCGAATAGGTTTTCCCCACCCCCGCGCAGGCGCCAAAAAAAATTCGCAATTTGCCACGCGAAGCACGGCGCTCGGCCTCTTGCATCTTGGCCAGCAAGGCATCGGGGTCGGGCCGCAAAAGATCAGTCGGAAGCATTATTCAAGTGGTCAAGGGCAAGGTTCAACGCCAACACATTAACGCGCGGTTCTCCGAAAAACCCAAAATACTGCGGCTTTTCATACTTGGCTATCAAGCTGCGCACGACCTGCGTTGTCAACTTGCGTTCGCGGGCAATGCGATCAAGCTGGTACAAGGCCGCAGCCACACTGATTTCCGGATCCAGCCCACTGCCGGATGCGGTAACCAGATCAACCGGAATCGGCGCCTTGTTATTTGGATCAACCGCTTTTAACGCCATAATGCGGCTTTTCACGGCAGCTAGCAATGCCGGATTTGTGGGGCCTAGGTTAGACCCTCCGGATGCCATCGCATTATTGGGCATGGGGCTGGTCGCCGACGGGCGCCCCCAAAAATACCTGGGCGAAGTAAACGCCTGACCAATCAGCGAAGAACCAACCGGCTTGCCATCAAGAAGAATCAGACTGCCTTGCGCCTGGCTGGGGAAAACGACTTGCCCGATGCCTGCGACGATAAACGGATAAAACAAGCCGCAGATGAGAGTCAGGGCGGCAAACAATACTGCGGCGGGACGAAGCAGGGATACCATGGCGAACTCCTAGACCAGGCCAAACACGGAAAGCAGCACATCAATGATCTTGATGCCGACAAATGGCGCCAAGATGCCACCCAGCCCGTAGATCAACATATTTCGCCGCAACAGCGACGCCGCACCAATGGCCCGGTATTTCACGCCTTTTAAAGCCAAAGGAATCAAGGCGACGATAATCAGGGCGTTGAAAATAACCGCTGACATGATTGCGGACGATGAACTGGACAAGGCCATGATATTGAGCGCCTTGAGTTCCGGGTAACTGGTCACGAACGCTGCCGGGATGATCGCGAAATACTTGGCGACATCATTGGCAACCGAAAATGTGGTCAAAGAACCGCGGGTCATCAGCATTTGTTTGCCGATCTCGACAATTTCCAGCAACTTGGTGGGATTGGAATCCAGATCAACCATATTGCCGGCTTCTTTTGCAGCCTGGGTGCCAGAATTCATCGCCACGGCGACATCGGCCTGCGCCAGCGCAGGGGCATCGTTTGTGCCATCGCCGGTCATTGCCACCAGCCTGCCCTGCGCCTGATAGCTGCGGATCAATTTCAATTTATCTTCTGGCGTCGCTTCCGCAAGAAAATCGTCCACCCCAGCTTCCGCCGCAATAGCCGCTGCGGTCAGCTTATTGTCACCGGTAATCATGA
>DATJCP010000548.1:0-12835 GCA_035514715.1 Candidimonas sp. | reverse complement strand
TTTCTCTTCCTACATGTTGCAGGCCCAGGCTTCCAAGGCCAAGATTATTGGCCTGGCATCGACAGGCAACGATACGATCAACGCTATCAAGGCGGCCAATGAGTTCGGCGTTACCAAAAACCAAAAGCTGGCCGCATTGCTGCTGTGGATCAACGACGTACACGCGCTGGGTCTGGATGTTGCCCAGGGGCTGTTGCTGACCAATGCCTGGTATTGGGACATGAACGATGGGTCGCGCGAGTTTGCCAAACGCTACTACGAGCGCGTCAAGAATATGCCGAATATGGCGCATGCCGGCGATTACTCATCAACCATGCATTACCTGAAAGCCGTCAAGGCCGCAGGTACCGACGATCCTGATGCCGTGTCCGCCAAAATGCGCGAAATGCCTATCAAGGATTTCTTCACGCAAGACGGCAAAATCCGAGAGGATGGCCGCATGGTGCATGACATGTATTTGTGGGAAGTGAAGTCTCCTGCAGAGTCGAAAGGCGATTGGGATTACTACAAGCTGGTCAAGACTATTCCCGCTGCAGAGGCTTTTGCACCGCTGTCCAGCAGCACTTGCTATCTCGTGAAGAAGTAAGCCAGGCAATCAGCCAGGAAACAAGGGACTAGCATGACCTATACACTCGAGGCGCGAGGACTCGCGCGCACGTTCAACGGCTTTCGCGCCGTGGATGGCGTCGATCTGAAGGTGCGCACGGGCAGCATTCACGCCTTGATCGGCCCTAATGGGGCCGGCAAGACGACTTGCTTCAATTTGCTGACGCGCTTCATCGATGTCACGGCCGGCAGTATCGTTTTTGAAGGCCGGGACATCACCAAGCTTAGTGCCGATGCCGTGGCGCGTTTGGGCATGGTTCGTTCCTTCCAGATATCTGCAGTGTTTGGGCAATTGAGCGTATTTGAAAATGTGCGGTTGGCAGTACAGCGCAGGCGCGGTTTTTCATTTGACTGGTGGCGCTCCGACGCTGTGCTGCGTCAACACAATGACGATACGTATCGATTGCTTGAAGAAGTCGGGCTGACCGAGTGGGCGCAAGTGCCTGCCGATGGTTTGTCATATGGCCGCAAGCGGGTGCTGGAACTGGCGACTACGCTGGCGCTGGAGCCGCGAATGTTGCTGCTTGATGAGCCCATGGCGGGCATGGGCGCCGAAGATATCGGCCATGCCGCAGGGCTGATTCGCAAGGCGGCGCAGGGTCGTACGGTGTTGATGGTGGAACATAACCTGTCGGTTGTTGCCGACCTCTGCGACACAATTACGGTACTGGCGCAGGGCAAGGTGCTCGCCCAGGGGGATTACGCCACGGTTTCCAGCGATGAGCGTGTAGCGCGGGCTTATCTGGGCGGTGCGCGCAGCAAAGCGAGGGCAACATCATGAGCGAAGCTTTGTTGCAAGTGCGCGGGTTGCATGCATGGTACGGGCCGAGCCAGGCGTTGTACGGCGTTGATCTTGACGTATACGAAGGCGAGGTTGTGGCTTTGCTTGGGCGCAACGGTGCAGGCAAGTCGACATTGTTGAAATCCATCATGGGTATCGTGCCGCGCATCAGCGGGTCGATCCGCTTGCAGGGACGTGAGTTGGTGGGCATGGCCCCGGATCGTATAGGCCGTGCGGGCGTTGCTTTTTGTCCTGATGATCGCGGTATTTATGCGTCGCTTTCTGTGCTTGAAAACCTGCGCTTGCCACCGGTGGTGGCCAAGGGCGGCATGAGCGAGGCGGAACTGCTTGCTATGTTTCCCAACCTGGCTGCGCGCCGCGCAGGCGGTACGCAACTGTCTGGCGGCGAGCAGCAGATGCTGGCGATTGCCCGCATCCTGCGTACGGGCGCCAGGGTTCTTTTGCTGGACGAGCCTACCGAAGGCTTGGCGCCGGTCATTGTGGAACAAATCGGCGAATTGATTAGTACCCTCAAGACCCGTGGCTACACCATTGTGCTGGTCGAACAGAATGTGCATTTCGCGGCGGCTTTGGCGGACAGGCACTATTTGATCGAGTCCGGCAGGACTGCGGAAATGTACGATGCTTCAACGCTTGAGCGGGACTTCGACAGCGTTGCTTCGCGTCTGGGGGTTTGACTCGTGGAGCTTATCGCCGCGAGGCTTGGAACGATAGTCCGACGGCCGAAACCCTGTCAGACGCTTGAAAGTGTTCGAAAACGTGAAAGGGTTGATGTAGCCGACGTTGCCGGCAATGACTTCAATTTTTTCTTGTGTCGTGGCCAATTGATGCGCCGCCTGGGCGATGCGCATGTTCGTCAATTGCTTGCCGGGACTGCGTCCCAGATTCTTTTGGCACAGGCGCCGCAGGTGCTCGGGGCTGATGTTGGCCAGGTCGGCCATATCGGCCAGGGTCCAGTCGCGGGCCAGGTCGGTCAGCACGGTTTTCCATACGCCAGTCAGACGCGGTTCGTGCTGCCACGGATCGACCATGCGGCCTACATAGCGCTCAATCAGGCTGACCCAGATGGCGCAGCTGCCCGGGTCGGCGTCTTGTTCCATTTCGCGCGCCAGCCCCAGAATGGCGTGTTCAAGCGGTCGTCCGTCGAAACGCGCCAGGCTGGGCGCCATAGCGCCGGCCACCGAACGGGTCGACGTCGGCATGAAACGCACCCAGCACAGTTGCCAGCGCTTGCCAGGAACGCAATGAAAGGCGTGCAGCACGTGCGCTGGCGCAAAGCTGGCCATGCCTGCACTGTGCGTATGCCAACGCCCGTCCAGCAAGGTTTGGCCCTCTCCGTTCAGGCAAACCTGCATGAAAGCGCCGCTCAGGTGCGTGCGCACCACGGTGTAGGGCGCGGCTGCGTCGATGACTGCCACATGGGCGATATGGCGCATGGCAAGCGCTTCGCATTGTTCGGCGCGCACCGTTATGACACGGGTGTCTTCGCCAAACATATGGGTTTCGGTCAGCAGGTCGGGGCTTTTGATCATGAGGGCGTTGCGGCTCGTGTTTGCAGTGTGCGCAATACCGCGATTATAGGGGTGCAAATATGCGCGCAGGAGAAGAGTTATGACTGAGGTGTTCGGCTTGCCGATGTCCGTCATTGCAGGGCAGACCCTGCTTGGGCTGGTCAATGGGTGTTTTTATGCAGTATTGAGCCTGGGGCTGGCCGTCATTTTCGGTTTGCTGCGTATCGTCAATTTTGCCCATGGCGCATTTTTCATGGCAGGCGCTTTCGTCGCCTGGATGCTGCAGCGCTATTTGGGCGTTGGTTATTGGTGGGCTTTGCTGCTGGTGCCCGTGTTGGTCGGCTTGGCGGGCGCCTTGTTTGAGCGCACTTTGTTGCGTCGCTTGTACGGCCTGGATCCTATTTACGGCCTGCTCTTGACCTTTGGCCTGGTGCTTGCGATCGAGGGCGGCTTCCGGGTGGCCTTCGGATCCTCGGGGCAGCCTTACCCCGTACCGCCGCTGCTGCGCGGCGTCGTCGATCTTGATTTCATGGTGCTGCCTCTTTACCGCGTCTGGGTCATCGTGTTTGCCCTGGCATGTTGCTGCCTGACTGGCTGGCTGATAGAAGGCACGCGTCTTGGAGCAACCTTGCGCGCAGCAACCGAACGTCCTGCGCTGACGCAATCGTTCGGTGTCGATGTGCCTTTGTTGCTGACGGCTACGTATGGCGCAGGCATAGGCCTGGCGGCGCTGGCTGGCGCCTTGGCGGCTCCGATTCTGCATGTGAATCCATCGATGGGTTCGGATCTGATCATTGTTGTCTTCGCCATTGTGGTGATAGGCGGCATGGGTTCGGTATTCGGCTCCATCGCCACGGCCTTGGCCATCGGCGTGATCGAGGGTTGGACCAAAGTGTTTTATTCCGAGGCTTCCACGACAGTGATATTCGTTGTGATGGCATTGGTGTTATTGCTGCGGCCGAAGGGCTTGTTCGGGCGTGAGGGAGCGGACTGATGACTTTTTTCTATGCCCAGTCGCCTTTGGCGCGTGTGTTTCTGGTATTGGTCCTGGCCGCTTTGGTGTTGGTTCCGTGGTTTCCATCGCTGGTGTATTCGGTCTTCGTCATGAAGCTGTTGTGCATGGCGCTGTTTGCCTGCGCCTACAACCTGCTGCTCGGCTTTGGCGGAATGATGTCTTTCGGTCATGCCGCTTTCTTCGGCAGCGCCGCTTATATGACTGGGCTGGCTGCCAAGCACGGCGGCTGGTCGCCTGAAATGAGCTTGCTGGCGGGTACGGCTGCCGCCGCGTTGCTGGGTGCAGTGATTGGATCGCTTGCCATCCGCAGGCAAGGTATTTACTTGGCCATGATTACGCTGGCCTTGGCGCAGATGGTGTATTTCACCTTCCTGCAACTGCCGTTTACGGGGGCCGAGGACGGCATGCAGCAGATTCCCCGGGGCGTGCTGTTCGGCTTGGTGGATTTGAACAGTGATACCGCCATGTATTACCTGGTGTTGGCCCTGACGCTGGGCGGCCTGTGGCTGATTTGCCGTGTGGTGTATTCACCGTTTGGTCACATCGTTCAGGCTATTCGTGAGCATGAGCCGCGTGCGCGCTCGCTGGGTTATCCCGTCAATCGCTACAAGCTGATTTTGTTTGTCTTGTCGGCGGCGTTGTCCGGCCTGGCCGGCTCGATGAAGGCCTTGGTGTTCCAGCTGGCTTCCTTGGGCGACGTGTACTGGCATTTATCAGGTGATGTCGTGCTGATGGCGCTATTGGGTGGTATGCAAACGGTTTTGGGCCCGGTCTTGGGTGCGGCGGTGGTGGTTGGTCTGCAGCATTACCTGGATGCGCTGGGCGCATGGGTCGGTCTTGTGATGGGTGTGATTTTCATGGTGTGTGTCCTGACGTTTCGCCAGGGCATTGCAGGTGTCTTGCAGCGTTTCGGGGGCCGCAAGGCTGCCTTGCCTGCGGACGAACGTTCTTAATCATTGTTTAACGTATTTCAAGGAGTTGTTATGGCAGGCCACGATCGCCAGAAGTTGTTGGAGAAGTTTCAAGGCATGGTTGCCCGGCGCGAGCCTATTATCGGTGGTGGGGCAGGCACGGGTATTTCAGCCAAGTGCGAACAGGCTGCCGGCATTGACCTTATCGTCATCTATAACTCGGGGCGCTTTCGCATGGCGGGTCGGGCCTCGTCAGCAGGCTTGCTGGCCTACGGCAACGCCAATGATATCGTGCTGGAAATGGCCGGAGAGGTATTGCCGATTTGCAAGCAAACACCGGTTATTGCCGGCGTCAACGGAACAGACCCGTTCGTGATCATGCCGGTGTTCCTGAAGAAGCTCAAAGAACTGGGGTTTTCGGGTGTGCAGAACTTCCCGACAGTGGGCATCATCGACGGCACATTCCGTCAGAGCCTGGAAGAAACCGGTATCAATTTTTCCAGCGAAGTCGATATGATTCGACAGGCGCATGAATTGGATTTGCTGACCACACCCTATGTGTTCAGTGCGGATGAGGCGGTGGAAATGACACGGGCAGGCGCCGACTTTATCGTGCCGCATATGGGTGTGACGGTGGGCGGCGCTATTGGCGCAAATACGGCGGTTACGCTTGAAGAGTCGGTTCGGCGAATCGATGAATGGGGCGAAGCGGCGCGCAAGATACGTAAAGACGTTATTGTCATTGCCCATGGCGGTCCGATTTCCATGCCTGAAGACGTGGAATATGTGTTGAAAAACAGCGAGCACTGCAACGGTTTTTATGGGGCCAGCAGCATGGAGCGTTTACCGACTGAAGTCGCTATCGAGTCGCACGTGCGGAAATATAAAAACATTTCTTTCTAAGGGGGATGGGCATGGCAAGAGTGTATGTAAGCGCCGTCATGAAGGCGAGCCTGGAACAGGCGTGGGGCATGTTGCGCGATTTTGGCGACTTGGGTAATTACCACCCTTTCTTTGAGAAATCTTATATCGAGGATGGCTTGCCTGCGGACCGCATAGGTTGTGTGCGCAATTTCACGACTCGGGACGATGGCGGTATCTTGCGTGAACGCTTGCTGGGCCTGTCTGACCGCGAACACCGCTGCACCTATGAAATCATCCAGATCGATGCGGATTGGCGCAATTATGTGGCCGAAATGCATTTGCTGCCCATTACGGAAACGGGGCAGTGTTTTGGAGAATGGTGGGCGGAGTTCGATGTGCCGCCCGACCAAGAGGCGCAAGCGGTAGAACGCGTTGCAGCGACCTTTCGCATTTTCTTTGAATGCGTCGATCAGCGTTTCGGGGGCTCCCGGTAATGGCTGGCGCACCTTGCGTATGGGTGGTGGGCACTTTTGACACCAAGGCCGAGGAACTGCAATACCTGGCCGAGCTGATCCGTATGAACGGTGTGCCGGTGGTCACCGTAGATATCGGCACGCGCTCCGGGTCGGCGCAAGCCGATATCCCGGCAAGCGAAGTGGCTTCCTGGCACAGTCAGGGGGTTGGCGCTGTGTTGGGCGGCGATGATCGCGGGAACGCGGTGACGGCCATGGGAGATGCTTTGCGCCGCCTGGTAATTGCCCGGCACGAAGCAGGGCAGATAGCCGGCATGATAGGTATAGGCGGTTCAGGCGGCGCATCCATGATTGCGCCTGCCATGCATCAGTTGCCCATAGGCATGCCCAAGCTGTTGGTTTCGACCATGGCGGCAGGAAACGTGGCCTCTTTGGTTGACGTGTTCGATGTGATGTTGCTGTATCCCGTCACAGATTTTGCAGGCTTGAACCGCTTGTCGCGTTCGATACTGGCCAATGCCGCGCAGGCAATGGCCGGTATGCTGTCTTTGAAACGTCCTGCCTTGGCCGAGGATGCCCGCCTTGCGTTGGGGCTGACCATGTTCGGGGTAACGACGCCCTGCGTGCAACATACCAAAGACCTGTTGCAAGAAGAATTCGAGTGCCAGGTGTTCCATGCCAATGGACCTGGCGGCCGCACTATGGAAGCCTTGGCGCGCACCGGCATGCTGCATGCCATTGTGGACATTACCACGACGGAAGTGGGGCAGAACTTGGCTGGAGGTATTTGCGATGCGGGGCCAGGACGCCTGGATGCCGCGGCAGAACTGGGCATTCCATGGGTAGGTTCGCTGGGTGCCCTAGACATGATCAATTGGGGTCCACTGGACAGCGTGCCTGAGCGCTTCAAGCATAGAAATCTTTATGCCCATAATTCCCAGATCACCCTGATGCGTAGTTCAGCAGAAGAGTTGGCTCGTGCCGGAGAGCGCATTGCCGAGCGCTTGAATCAGTCGCCTGGGTCAGTGGACCTGTTGCTGCCGCTGGGAGGCTTATCGTCTATCGATGCGCCGGGCCAGCCGTTTCATGACCCGCAGGCCAATGCGGCGTTGTTCGATGCAATCGAACGCAGCTTTATTCCAAGCGACCGGCATAGGCTGGTGTCGCTTGCTTGCCATATCAATGACCCTGAGTTTGCCGCTGTTCTGGCGCAGGCGGTCAGGCGGGCTTTGCAGGCGTAGTGCTGCATTGACGGGTGGGAAGCAGCGCAGGCAGGTTTACTGCTTGCGTGTTGTACGGTGCTTTACCGTTTTTCCATCGTAGACATAGACGTCGATCTGGTTGGGCGTATGGGGGCTGGGTGTGCGCAAGGTGAACTGGCGCTTGGTTGCGGTAACCGTGATTTGTTCGCTACAGGAACCAAACGCGGGCGACAGCTTGTAACCTGACTTTTCAAGCACTATCCATCGGTATGTAATGGGGCAGGCATTATCGCCGCTGTTGATGGAAACCAGCGCCGCCTGTGAGCTAGGCGTGTTGAATGCATAGGTAATGTTAAGAATGCCGCTTACCTGCGGATCAACGTCGGCGTTGTCGACTTGCAAGCGCGATTCATATACGTATTCGCTGCTGGCTATATGCAGGTTTCCATATGGTGTTGGCAGTTGCATCCGGGAAGGGCTGGGCGGCCAAGCCGCCTGTGCCGCGCCCACAGTATGGCAGCCAAGCAGGACGAGCATGCCCATCAGAAGCCTGAAGGCGGAAGAAGATATGGATGAGAAATGCATGTTTGAAAGCGTGAACACCATGATCGGGTGCCTAGGTTACTGTGGTTGATGCGGATGCAATTGGCGTCAACGCCAGGTTAAATGTTACATTTGTGCGCAGCAATACCACTTTTTGTAAACCCTATTACATTTCATTTTAAGGCAACTTGCAAGCCATCTGGGCCAAATGTCCGGGAATATGGACCAATCGGCCTAAGGGGTAGTCAGCATCAGGTACAACAGGGCGATAGTCATCAGGGCGAAGTAGACAACGACGCCAACAATCAGGCTTTTGAATATGTTCTTTACCCGCTGGGTAAAGGTCGGCCCCAGCGCAGGACCTAGCCGGTACACGTTCCACCACCATGCGCCGCCGGCCGCAAGTATGCTGAGCAGAATAATTCCAATTTTCATCTGCTTAGTGTAGCCGGGTAAAAGAGGACGGTGCGCGCTAGTAGAAACTATCGGCGGCAGGCGCCAGTGTGGTTAGCCACCATATGCCGGCGGCTATGAGGGCCGCCAGGGTTAGCGCTTTCAAGCGCACCTGCCAGGAGTCTTGCGCGGCGGGTATCGGCTTGCCGGGCGCCATGGGCACATCGGCATCGCCATGAATCATCGGGCCTACCAGGTTTTTGCGGCCTTTCAGTCGATACCAAATGATCGCCACAATGTGCAGGGCCACCAAGCCGATAAGAAACCACTCGTTGAGTTTATGCAAGCCGGTAAGCGTACTGGACCATGCTTCGTTTAACGAGGCCAGTGGCCCGGCGGTCAAGACATCGTCATTGGCGAAAAGCCCGCTGACTGCCTGGAAGCCGACAGACAGCAACAGGACAACCACTGAATAAGCGCCTAAGGGATTGTGGCCTGCGGTGTGGGAGGCTTTGCCGCGAAGGTAGTTCCAGACGGCGCCGGGGCCGCGTACGAACTGGCTGAAGCGTGCATAACGAGAGCCCACCAGGCCCCAGGCAAGCCGGAAAGCAATCAGCCACAAGGCGACGAGCCCAAGCCGCACGTGCCAATCCATCCACAACCCGCCTACTTTGACGGTAACAAACGACCCGACTATGCAAAAAGCCAGTGTCCAGTGGAATAGGCGGGTGGGCAAGTCCCAGACCCGGATTCTAGCGGTTGTTGTCGTCATGATGGATAGGGGGCAGTAGTGTGTTGCGGCCGAGGGACGTTGCGCTTGATCAGTGCAGGCTGGTTTGATTGCTGCGCTTGAGCAGCTCAATCAGTTTCTGTTTCAGGCCGGACGAAAAAATGGGAACCAGCACCAAGCTGTCTTTGGCATCCACCACCGATTTGATTTCGATGAATTGGTTGCTGAATGCAGTGGTGTTGCGGGCATTTTTTTCGTAGGCTTGCAGCAGTTTGTTTGCGGCTGCCTGAGCCTGGAAAAGCACGGTTTCTGGTTGTTCCGACGCCTGGGCAGTGTAGTGCGTGATCAACCTGTCCATGTCGTCCAGGAACAGGCTTAGCGAGAAATCTCCGCGGCAGTCGGCGCGTTCATAGCCCCATTGCTGTGTAGTCATGTGGACTCCGTAATGCAAAACCTATGCGTGATGATAGCCATTGCCGACTAGTTGATCGTACGCGACGCGTGCTGCTGCGCCTGCATTTCGATGATCAATTGTTCCAGGTGGGGCGAGGTGTGCAAAGCCAATACTGGCGGGCTATCGGAGTCGGAGTCACCTTGCTCGAGTTGCAGCTGGATGCTTTGACCATCGAAGGCGTCTGGGTTGGCCTGGATTTGCACATATTGGTTCAATAGGCGGTCAACGGCTTTTTGGGCCTCGAACAGCTGTATGGCCAGCGAGGACTGTGCATGCAGCGTGAACTGCTGCTCGATGGTTTTTGCCAGATCCCAGCTAAAAAACATGAGGGCCTTGTGGCCGTGGCATTCGGGATGCAGGAATCCCCAGGATTCGTTTGGTGTGGTATTCAAATTGCGTATCTTTCAAGTTAAGGCGCGGTGTGTCCCTTGCCGGCACTAGCCTGTGCTAGGGGATATCCCTTGATTTTATCCGGGTTTTGCGTAGCGTGGTCTAAGGCGGGAAAAGTTGCGCTTTCAACTTCTGGAAAATTTAAATTGCTTGTGTAAGTTCTGCGTCAGTTTCAAATTGTATTTCTAATACTGACTGCAGCGATTCAACCAGATTTGTCATGCAGCCGAATAATTAACGCCCTTGCTGCATCAGGCAAGACGGCACTAAACACGAGACAGGCACTCTTTTTTTATCATTTTTCTTACATCGATTTTTTACGGGATTTTATATCGTAAGACGATGTTTTTAGTGTGTCACAAAGGAGATCTAGGATGGACGACAAAAAATCAAACCATGGCGTAGCTGCAGGTATCGATCGCCGCTCTATGCTTAAGATGGGGGCGGGCACGGCCGCTGCTGCGCTGATACCCGCCGTGCCAGGTGTGGCCCTGGCTGCAGACGACAAGAAGCCTGTGGGAAATTATCCGGTGGGCGTTGAGGGAGACTCGGTTTTTGTAGGGCTTCCGTTAGACCTTACGGGGCCTTATTCGGCCGAGGGCGCCGATGAGCGCAAAGGCTACGAACTGGCTATCGAACAACTTAACGCCGGTGCCGAGCAAATTAAGAAGATCTCGCCTTTGACCAAAAAAGGCATTCTGGGCAAGACAGTAAAGTCGGGTGTTGCCGATGCTGAAACCAAGCCGAACACAGCGGTGCAGGCGGCCAGTCGTTTCATTCACGACAATAAGGCCATGATGATTTCAGGCAGCGTCAGCAGCGCTGTGGCGATTGCCTTGCAGAAAGTATGCGATCGTGAAAAAACCATTTATCTGGCTGCCATCAGCGGTTCCAATGAAACGACGGGGGTGGATTGCCAGCGCTATGGCTTTCGTTTGTGTCACTTTGCGTATTCCGCATCCAAGGCGATTGCCCCGGTGCTTGCCAAGAACCTGGGCAAGGACCGCAAGGCCATCTACCTGGTGCCTGACTACACCTATGGCCATACCACCTACGATTCGATGGTTGAGTTCACCGAAAAACAAGGCTGGAAAACGGTGGGAGAGCAGGTGCATCCATTGGGCGCCAAAGACTACAGCTCTTATTTGATCAATATCGCCAATAGCAACGCCGATACCTTGGTTGTGGTGGCTTATGGCGCCGATGCGGCCAATTCGATCAAGCAGGCCAAGCAGTTCGGCATTCTCGACAAAATGGCCTTGGTAGTGCCTTACATGGCGCCGTTCCTGGGCGAAGAGGTCGGGCCGGAAATCATGCAAGGCGTGTATGGCGCCACCGGTTTCTGGTGGACCCTGCAAGACAAATATCCGATTGCCAAGGATTTTGTCGAAGCCTTCGAGAAAAAGTATGGCGGCAAGCCACACGACTCCGCTTATATCGCTTATCTACAGACTGCGTTATGGGCCGATGCTTGCGAACGGGCCGGCAGCTTCTATCCACCGGATGTCATCAAGGCTTACGAGAAGGGCGAGAAGCGCCAGGGTCCCGTCGGAGAAGTGTATTTTCGCGGAGAGGACCACCAGGGCATCATCAATTTCCCGATTGTGCGCGGCAAGAAGCCGGCCGACATGAAAAGCAAGGAAGATTTGTTCGACATTGTCGAGGTGGTCGATGGCTCCAAGGTTGTGCCGGAACTGGGAGTCCTGGGCTGCAAGCTGGGCGCCTACGTATAAGTCCGAGGGCAGCGTTTAGCGCAATACTTAAGGAGGAGCTTGAATGCCGAGCATGTCGTTGTTCTTGTCGCAGCTATTCAACGGGCTTGCCACAGGCCTGTTGCTGGCGCTTATCAGTACCGGTTTGACCATTATCTACGGCACGCTCGGCGTTGTGAATTTCGCGCATGGCGCCCTGTTTGTTGTCGGGGCCTATGCCGGCTTTACCGCGTACGGCATGACGGATTCGTTCGTCATTGCCATTGCCGCTGGAGCCTTGTTTACTCTTTTCGTCGGGCTGGTTATCGAGCGCGGCTTGATGCGTCTGTATTACTCAAGACCGCCCGAGGACCAGATACTCGTCACCTTTGGCATAGGCATTATTCTTATCGAAGCCGTGCGGGCCGTGTACGGCGGTATCAGCCAGTCGGTACCGACCCCGGTGTGGGGGCAGGGTGTTGTTCATATCGGGTCGCTGATTTACCCGCTTTATCGACTACAGGCCTTGGGGATTGCCGCCGGCACCTTGGCCATTTTGTATTTCATCTTATACCGTACCAGCCTAGGGTTGATCGTGCGAGCCGGGATCGAAGATTCGCAAATGGTCAATGTACTGGGTATTAATGTCAAACGTACTTTCCTTTTGGTGTTTGGCATCGGCGCCATGGCGGCTGGTTACGCCGGCGTTATTGATTCTCCAATTGTGACCTTGGCGCCCGATATGGGGCATCGGATACTTGTCGATTCGTTCGTGGTTGTCGTCATTGGCGGGGTCGGGTCGTTTCCCGGCGCCATCATCGGCGGCATTATCGCGGGTGAAATTCTTAGCCTGACTTCCATGTTTGATCCTGCCTATTCCGATGTGATGTTGTTTGTTGTGATGGCTCTGGTGCTTATCTTCCGTCCGCAGGGCTTGATGGGGCAGGAGGGCCGCGAATGAACAAGCATCATCAATCAGGCGCTGCAGTGCGCCGACAACTTCCTGAACTTATCGTGGGTATTTGCTTGCTGGCTGCGCCGTTTGTCTTGCCTTCTTTGGGCATGAGCGCCGAATTGCTGACACGGATACTGATCTGGGGCCTGTTCGGCTTGGGCTTTGATTTGCTGTTTGGCTATACGGGGTTGTTATCGTTTGGTCAGGCGGCATTCTACGGAACAGGCGGTTTTGTAGCGGCGTATTTGCTGACGTCGGGCATTGTGCCGCATATGTTGTTGGCCTTATTGATAGG
>DATJCP010000547.1:0-1701 GCA_035514715.1 Candidimonas sp. | reverse complement strand
CCGCTGTATACCGTCATTGACGTTCCCCATGCAGAGCAAGTTCATTTCTTTTATCTGGCCAAAGTGCTTAGCGACGAACTGTATCCTGGCCCTGAAAGCCTGGAGGCCGCCTTCTTCAAGGTCGAAGACATACCCTGGCCGGAACTGTCATTCCGTACCGTCGTCACGACACTCGAACACTATATCCACGACCTCAAGACAGGGGTGTTTCCGATTCACCACTACGACATCCCCCTGCCCCCGCCCAAATAGGAAAGACACTGTGGCGCAACAGGCATTTTCCCGGCCAGGAAGGCAGCAGCGCGCATGACACACCTTACCTGGCTGGACGACACCACCCCTTTTCCGCATCCCGATAACGCACATCCCGAAGGGCTGCTGGCGGCGGGCGGAGGGCTGTCAGTCAGCCGCCTGACCGAAGCCTACAGCAAAGGAATATTCCCCTGGTTCAACGAGGGGGAACCGGTATTGTGGTGGAGTCCAGACCCCCGCATGGTGCTGGCCTGCGCCGATTTCAAAGTTTCGCATTCACTGGCAAAAAAACTGCGCCAAGTGGGCCGCAACGAAGGCTTGGCCGACGCCAGGATACGCATCACAACCAACACCGCCTTTGCGCAGGTGATCGCCGCCTGCGCAGGCCAGCGCACAACCCAGCCTGGCACCTGGATATCGCCCGCGATACAGTCGGCTTACCTGGCCTGGCACCATGCCGGTAGCGCCCACAGCATTGAAACGTGGATAGACGGCCAACTTATGGGCGGCCTGTACGGCATCAACCTGGGCAGATTTTTCTTCGGCGAATCCATGTTCAGCCGCGCCAGCGACGCCAGCAAGCTGGCTCTGGCCTATCTGGTCAAGTTCTTGCAGGCGCAAGGCATACAACATATCGATTGCCAACAGCAAACCGGGCACTTGGCCAGCCTGGGCGCACAGCCCATGAGCCGCAGCGATTTCATGAACGTTTTAGAACGTGCATTGCAAGAAAAGAAACCTGGCTGGGGCAGCGGGCAAATCCTGCAATCGGGCGAGCTTGCACCTATAGGATGAATGACGCCATAATGGCTGCATAGCATCATCGAGTCCAGTCATGAGCCACCCGACCGAACTAACTTTCAAAACCTTGCAGTTCTACTCCACGGCCATTTATCCGTGCAGCTATTTGCCAGGCCTTGATGCGCGTTCACAAGTCGCCGCCCCCACGCATCTTATCGACGCGTCCACCTATTCCAGCCTGGTCGAACAAGGCTTTCGCCGCAGCGGCCTGTTCACCTACCGCCCCCATTGCGACAATTGCCAGGCTTGCATCCCGATACGGGTAGACACGCAACGCTTCGTGCCCAACCGTACCCTGCGAAAAACCTGGAAACGCCATGGCGACCTGAAAGCGCACATCATGCCGCTGCATTGGGAGGCCGACCACTTCAAGCTATACGAGCGCTACCAGCAAAAGCGCCACCCGGGGGCGGGTATGGATGAAGATAGCCAAACCCAGTACAAGCAATTCCTGCTGACCAGCCGCGTGGATACCCGCTTGGTTGAGTTTCGCTTACCGTCGGGCGAGCTGCAAATGGTATCGGTGATCGACATACTGGAAAACGGCCTTTCATCGGTATATACCTTTTACGACCCGGATGCCGCTGGCAGCCTGGGGGCCTACGGCATCTTGTGGCAACTGGAACAATGCCGCAACATGGGCCTGCC
>DATJCP010000546.1:0-2932 GCA_035514715.1 Candidimonas sp. | reverse complement strand
TCGGGGTAAAGGGTGACTTGCTGCGTTCCCCATACCGAGGTCGCGGCCAGATCTTCGTTCAGGCCAGGCTGGAAAACGATATCGTTGTCGCTTAAGTGTTTTTTCGCCTTCCACAGGGCTTGATCCAGCGCGCCCAGCGGGGAGCCGCGATAGCCAGAAATGAATCCTGCTGTATTCAGACCGGCGAGTTGGTCGCGCGCTTTTTGCAGCATGGGCAGGCGCACCAGGGCTTGCGTGCCGCTCATGTAGGCGCGGCCTTTGTCTAACGTGTACTTGTCGTCAAGGGATACCTTGGCGAGTGCCGATAGCACCGCCTGATCAAGGGGGGCATTCATTTTGGCTGTCTCCGTTCGAATAATTTATAGCCCGAGTGTATGGGTTAATTGTGCTATCGTAAAATCAATTTTTCAGCTAACAGATATTAAAAAAACAGATGAAGAGCGAAGTCACCTTAAGACAGTTTCGGTACTTCATTGCCGCCGCGACTTCGGGCCAGTTTTCCTCGGCGGCGGTGGCCGAGCATGTATCGCAGTCGGCCATTACCAGTGCGGTGCAAAGCCTGGAAAGCCAGTTGAAGGTGCGTTTGTTCGAGCGCCTGCCGCATGGCGTGGTACTGACACCGGAAGGACAGGTCTTCTTTCATCATGCGCGCCATGTCATGGATTCGGTCAACGATGCCATGCGCCACGCCAGCCTGTTGCCGCAAACCGCAACAGGAACCATACGCTTGGCAGCCACCTATACAGTACTGGGTTACTTTCTTCCGGATTTGCTAAGTCGCTTCAAACGCAGCTATCCGCAGGTGGAAATAGACCTGGTCGATATGGACAGGGCGGCGCTGGAGCAAGCCCTGGCAGACGAAACTATTGATCTAGGCATCGGGCTGTTGTCCAACATCGATGCCGGGGAGCGCTACGGTCATCGACTGTTGGTGCGTTCGCGCCGCAGGGCTTGGATGGGGGCGGCCCATCCACTGGCCAAACAAGCTTCAGTCAGCCTGAAGGAGGTTGCCGCCTGCCCATATATATTGCTCACGGTTGATGACGCCGATGTGGCGGCCATCCGCCATTGGAGCGACGGTGAGACCAAGCTGAAGGTGGCGATGCGTACGGGTTCGCTCGAAGCTTTGCGTGGGCTGGTTGCCTATGGCTTTGGCGTTTCGATACTGTCTGATCTGGTATATAGGCCCTGGTCGCTGGAGGGCAAGAAGATCATGGCGATTTCTATCAGCGATGAGATTGCGCCCATGGACGTTGGCTTGTTGTGGCCCAAGGCTAAAGAGCCCAGCGGGCTGGTCGATATTTTCAGGCAGTTCCTGATAGATGCTTGCGATAGCGACAGCGAGAACTTGGCGGCCGGCACAGGGGTACTGGCAGCGGCCCGATCCCGCCGGATTGGCGCCAAGGGCGCGTAATCCGGTGGGAGGGGGGACGGCTAGGGGATCAGCGCAAGCCCTACGCGAACCTGTGGTTCGCTTTTGTGGTTATAGCCCAGTAACGTTTCCCCGTAGCCCTTGAAGTACTGTACGTGTAGGTAGCCGTTCATGTTCAGGAAAGTCCGGCGTAGCGGCCAGGCGGCTTCAATCTGGCTGGCGTTACGGCCGTTATGCCCCTGGCGATACATGCCAGACAAGACCAGGCCGTTATCTTGCGCCCAGCGCAGCTTCCAGTCCACGTGGCCAGCGTAATCCGCATAGTCGGGATTGTTGGATACGCCGAAATAGGCTTTGGCGCGCGGCGCAAAGGTCAGCGTGCTGCCGCTATCGAAACGGTAGTTGAATTCAGGTTGTATGTAAGCGAAGTTAAGCGAGCGGGAATCGTCGCCGCTCTTGCCGTTGGATTCATGTTCTACGCCGCTGGCAAGCCCCAAATACCAGTCTTTGGCCGGTGATTGCCACAGCGCGTCCTTGCGCCAGAACAGGCTGGGCTTGAAGGATGTGTCGACAAAAGGATGGGAGTCAGAGTGCAAATCCCATAAGGCAGTTTGTGTATAGCCAATATAGATATTGTCTTCGAATTGAGGGTCGTTGGGATCGTCGGGAGTGAACAGACGGTACTTGAAGCTGACCTGATAGCGCGCATTGAGCCCGCCTTTGTTGCCGACATCGAAATAAACAGGCTCATACGGCGAGACGGCATTGCGAAAATTGTCGAACGCGGTGGGGGGATTCACCAACTGCGTGGAAGTGACCGGCGGCCCCTGTGTCACGGAAGCGCCAGTGGCTGCGACAACGTTGGCGGGTAGGGCGGGATCGCTTTGCCCGCTGCCGCGCGCCGCGCCGGCGTCGACAACAGGACCCGTTGCAGGCGTTCCAGAAATGGGGCTTTTTTCGAGAGGGCTGGTGTCCAGCGCCAGTAGCATCGGCTCGCCCTCGATATTGACAGCTTGCAAGCCTTTTACATTCGTTGGCACTACTGCACGCCATGTGAATTTCACAAAATTATTGACAGGCACATTGGTTTGTCCGCTGCCCGCGGCCAGATAGGCCAGGCTGCGTATGGCTTGCCCATCTTGGTTGCGCCATTGCAAAACCAGGCTTTTGGGGGGAGTCCAGGTAATGGCCGTATCGGTATCATTAAAGAGCAGACCTGTGATGCTTACTGATTCGCCAGCTAGCGCATGGGGTCGATCCAGCTTGTAAGTGATACCTGCCGCGGCTGGGCTAGCCATGAAGGCGGCGGCAAACAGGGTAATGATTTGAATGTAATGTTTTAGTGATCTAGGTAAATGAGTCATTGATGTTGGATAAGGTCTTTTATCTGCACGTAAGAAACTGTAGCATCGGAACCCTTGGTTTACGCTACGTAATGTAAGTGTGTCGCGTAACGGATACTATGTTTGAGGATTGAGGTGCGCGAAAGTTCGCAAGTGCCTGTAGATAGTAGCTTTTCCTGTTTTCGGCGCGACGCGCTAAAATGCGCGCTCTGCAGTG
>DATJCP010000545.1:0-6594 GCA_035514715.1 Candidimonas sp. | reverse complement strand
AGCAAGAAGCGTTTTTTCATTTGTCTCTCTCCGGTCTTTTGTGGAAATATTAGTTTGTGTTTTACTGCCCTGCTAGTTGGCCGAGCCTAGCCCGGCCAACGGTTCTTGCGCCGTTATTTTGCCGAGGCAACAACTACTGACTGCGGTAAAGGCGTCTTGATCCACTTCTCAAACAACTTATTGAATTCACCATTATCGACACTGGTTTTGATGAAATTGTTCACAGCATCGAGCAACTCGGGGCGCTCATATTGCATGGTAATGCCCATGAGTTGTTCATTGATGACGTACTTTATTTGGTATTTTCCCGGATGGCGTTTTTGCACATCGCCGGCAATAACCGACGATGTGCCCACCGCATCCACCTGACCGACAATCATGGCCTGCAGCGCTGTTGCATCATCGTCGAAGCGGCGAATATTCGTGCCCTTGGGGGCTACTTTCGAGACGCCGATATCTGTCGTGCTGGCACGCGGCACGCCTATCCGATAATTGATGAAATCTTCCGATGTCTTGATTTTGGTTTCGTCAGGCCCCAGAAGCACCATGCTTGCAGCCGAGTACGGATTTGAAAATTGAACTTGTTTTACGCGTTCAGGAGTAATCGCCAGCGATGCAACCAGCACGTCGGCTTTGTCTGTCAGCAAGTAAGGAATACGATTAGGGCCTGTTACTGGAACCAGCTCGAGTTTGACACCCAGATGCTTGGCCAACAGCTTGGCCACATCGGCGTCATAGCCATCCGGCTGGTTGGCCGCATTGGTAATGCCGTAAGGCGGGAAATCGACCACAATACCTACCTTGACCACGCCTCGCTCTTTGATCTTGTCAAGATAGCTTTGCGCATTGGCCGCAAATGAACCGAACGTCATCGCCGTTACGCCAATAAGCGCCATCGCTTTTACCGCTGCTGCCTTCTTGAACCACTTTCCAGCCATTACTTATCTCCAGCCATTATCAGTTTTAAAATCGGTATAAGGCGGCGGATCAACCGCCGCCTTCATCAAGCATTAGTCCAGCAGGGCGGCATCCCAGGCGTGAACTTTCTGTTCCTGCTCTCCCAAGCCTTCAATGCCCAGACGCATGACATCGCCCGCCTTCAAGTACAGAGGCGGCTTCTGGCCCAGGCCGACTCCGGGAGGCGTTCCGGTCGAAATCAGATCGCCGGGATACAGCGTGGTGAACTGACTGATGTAATGAATCAGATAGGCCACATCAAAAATCATGGTCTTGGTGCTGCCATCCTGGAAACGCTTGCCATTGACATCCAGCCACATACCCAGGTTTTGCGGGTCGGCCACTTCGTCAGCGGTAACCAGCCAGGGGCCGATAGGGCCGAATGTGTCGCAACCCTTGCCCTTGTCCCAGGTGCCGCCGCGCTCGATCTGGTACTCACGTTCGGACACGTCATTGACCACGCAGTAGCCAGCGACATATTTCAATGCGTCTTCCAGGCTGACATAACGCGCCTTGGTGCCGATAACAACGCCAAGCTCGACTTCCCAGTCGGTCTTTACCGATGTCTTGGGCATGACAACGGGATCATTGGGGCCCGACGGCAAGGACCACTTGTTGAACAGGATGGGTTCCTTGGGTACTTCGGCGCCGGTTTCAGCAGCATGGTCGCTGTAGTTCAAGCCCACGCAGATGAACTTGCCCAGCCCCGAATACGGCGTACCGATGCGTCCAGGGTTTTCGACCACAGGCAAGCTGTTCACATCGATGGCCTGCAAAGACTTTAATTGTTCGACACTCAAGGTTTGCACAGTGATGTCGGACAATTTTCCCGACAAATCGCGCACCTTGCCTTGTGCATCCAGGCACCCTGGCTTTTCGTTCCCGACAGGTCCGTAACGCAGTAGTTTCATGATCTTTCCTTTTGAATTGAATAATTAGTTGGACCAGCCGCCGTCAATGACTTGCGCGGTGCCGGTAGTAAACGAGGATTCGTCCGATGCCAGGTATACCGCCAGGGCGGCGATTTCCTGCGGCCTGCCGACGCGCCCGATAGGCTGGCGAGCTACAAAAGCGGCATGGATTTCTTCCTGGCTCTTGCCATATTTGCTGGCTTGCGAAGCAATCCGGCCCTTCAGCGAGGGGGACTCAACCGTGCCGGGGCAAATTGCATTGCAACGTATGCCTTGCGATACGAAGTCCGCTGCTATCGCCTTGGTCAAACCGATGACGGCGGCCTTGGTCGTGCCATACACGAAGCGGTTAGCCACGCCTTTGATGCTGGATGCCGCCGACGCCATATTGATGATGGAGCCCTGGCCGCGTTCCAACATGCCGGGCAGGAATGCGCGAATCATGTGGTACATGGCGGTGACATTCAAGTCGACAGAAAAATTCCACGCGTCCAGATCGCAGTCGAGAATAGATCCGTCATGGACAAAGCCGGCGCAATTGAATAGCACATCGATGCCGCCGACTTCAGCGGCCAGCGCTGCAATCTCGTCCGGCTTGGTGACATCAAGACGGCGAACCTGGCAGCCCTGCAAACCTGCCAGCAATTTTTCATTGATATCGGTGGCAATGACCTGCGCGCCCTGTTCTACATACGCTTCAACAGTTGCCCGGCCTATGCCTTGCCCTGCCGCTGTAACCAGCGCAACTTTTCCTGCTAAACGACCTGCCATTATTGACTCCAAGTGCAAAAATCTTGAGGCTGGGCATTCCATATGCCACCCCCTACAGTTAATCGGCGCGCCGTCCTCTTTTACTTGCCGGCGCTTAAAACGTTTTCTGGCAAGGGCGAACCATGATGTTTTTCATAGATATCGTTCAACTTGCCATTCTTTAAATTTGTCCGTACCCAGCCATCCACCCAGGTTTTCAGATCGGTGCTTTTCTTGTCCAGGCCTATGCCCAACATGGCGGTAGACAACAAGACCTTGGATTCCATAGCTTTTTCGGGCGATTTTGCATTGATCGCTTTCAGCAACGGCGGAGCGGTAGCGAAAATATCACCCTGCCCGCTGATGATGGCGGTAATGGACGTGGCATCGTCATCGAAGCGAACAATATTGGTGCCAGGCAAGGCTTGCTTGGTAATGGCGATATCGTTGGTCGTGCCGCGAGTCGAAATCACGGTTTTACCGACGAGATCTTGCAAAGTTTTGATAGTCGAACTTTTGGGCGCCCCAACCACCGCCTGGATGGCGGCATAAGGCACCGAAAACGCTACCATCTTCTCGCGCTCGGGCGTGATCGAAAAACTAGCTACAACCAAGTCGGCCTTGTTGGTCATCAAGAACGGCACGCGATTTGCACCGGTCGTAGGTACGATCTCAAGCGCCACGCCCAAATCCTTGGCCAGCAATTCGGCGGTTTCCACGTCCGAACCTATGGGCTTGAGCGTGGCATCCTTGGTGCCGAAGGGCGGCGCCCCCAAGTCGATGGCGACACGTATCACCTTGTTGGACTTGATCGTGTTTAAGTCATCGGCATGTACTGGCATGCAGGCCAAACCTAACGCACCGGCCAGAACCCCCAACTTCAATGCACGGGACATCGTCTTCTTGATGTCGATTTTTTTGGTATTCATTGTCATTGCGTCTCTCTCCTGATTATTTTTTATCCTGATGTCCGAGTCGTACTCTGCGGCATCAGGCACCTGACTACAAACCGTTGCCTACGAATTCCTGCAGCTCTTTGGTTGCCGGATTTTTAAGGATTTCGCTGCTGCCCTCTTCCCAAACCTGTCCTTGATGCATAAAGACGATGCGATGGGCCAACCGATAGGCAAAAGCCATTTCATGCGTTACCAGCACCATGGTCATGCCTTTGACTGCCAACGCTTCAATCACTTTAAGTACTTCGCCAGTCAACTGGGGATCCAATGCGGATGTCACTTCGTCGAACAGCATGAGCTGCGGGTCCATGGCTAGGGAACGGGCAATTGCCACCCGTTGCTGCTGCCCCCCCGACAACTGTTCCGGGTAAGCGCCGCATTTTTCAGCCAGGCCTACCTGCGCCAGCACCTGCTCGGCGAGTTCGCGAGCCTGGGGCCTGGGCAGCTTTTTGACATGGACCAGCGCCAAGGTGATGTTCTGCAAAACCGTCAGGTGCGGAAAAAGGTTGTAGCTTTGGAAAACGATGCCGACATCCCGCCGTAGGTTGCGCACATTCTTGCGGTCTGCGCTGAGCTTATGGCCGCATACGATGATTTCACCTTCATCGATGGTTTCCAGGTAATTCATGCAACGCAGCGCCGTGCTTTTCCCCGAGCCGCTTTGACCGATTACCGCCAGGATTTCCCCTTTATTGACGGAAAGCGAGATCCCTTTGAGCACCTGCTGGTCGCCAAATTTCTTGTGTACATTCTTGAGTTCAACTACGGGCGACATTGAGTCTCCTTTCCAGTTTCTGGCTCCAGCGGGACAAGGGATAGCAAATAATGAAATACAAAAAAGCCGCGCAGCCGAAATACAAGAAGGGTTCGAATGTGGAGTTATTCAGTATTTTGGAGTTATAGGAAAGCTCTGCGTACCCGATGACCAGCGACGCAATGGACGTGTTCTTGACGATCTGCACCATAAAGCCGACGGTAGGCGGCGTGGCGATGCGCAAGGCTTGCGGCAAAATGACCATGGCCATACGCTGAACGCGACTTAAACCCAGGCACTCCGCAGCTTCCCACTGATTTTTTGCAACAGACTGGATACAGCCGCGCCATATTTCGCCAAAGAAAGCGCTGGATTGAATCGTCAAGGCCAGCGTAGCGGCAAACAAAGCAGGCACGCTGTTAAAGCCCAGGAGATTAGGGCCATAAAAACACACGCCCATCAATACCAGCAAGGGCGTGCCCTGGATAATCTGGATATATGCCGACGCCAGGCCACGAACCATGCCGACGGACGACACGCGGGACAGCGCAACCAGCAATCCCAACATGCCGGCAAACACAAAGGTCAGGCAGGACAGCACCACGGTTCCCCAGGCGCCCTGCAATAAATACTCGAACTGTTGTGAAGTCATCATTCGCGCGGCCCTTACAACGGTGTGCCGAGCTTGCGGCGGCGTACGAACACCAACTGGGCCACCAGCCAGAATGCCGCCCGAACCACGACGGACAAAGCCAGGTAAACCACCCACAGCACAATAAAGACTTCAAAATTCCTGAAAGTATTGGCCTGCACTGAATTGGATACGCCGAAGAGCTCGTTGGCGCCGACGGCCGACAAGATGCTGGTTACCAGCATCAACAAAACATACTGGCTGGTCAGCGCCGGATAAACCCGTTCGATAGCCGGGCGCAAGACAATATGCCAATAAACCTGAACAGGCGACAGGCCCAGGCATTCCGCAGCTTCTAGTTGCCCTTTATGAACCGACTCAATACCCGCCCGGACGATTTCACAGGTGTAGGCGCCGATATTGATCACCAGGGCCAGGATGGCGCCCACCATGATGGGCATTCTGATGCCCACATTGGCCATTCCAAAAATCAGGAAATAACTTTGTATCAGCAAGGGCGTATTGCGGATGACTTCAACGTAAACGCCCACCGCCCTGCGCACCCAACGAGGGCCGCCACTGCGCGCAACCGCGCACAGCACGCCTATGGCGAAGCCCACCAGCGTTGCCCAAAACGACATCTGCAATGTCGTCCAGGCACCATCCAGGAATAGGGGCCAGTAGGCAAGCACACTTTGAAAATCAAACTCGTAAGTCATTTGATTCCTGATAAACGAAGCGTGGGCCTTCCAACCTTGAAGAAAACGCTAGGAATGATGTCTGCCTTTTTATTTGTGAAATCAATTTTCTTATATATGAAGCTATCCTAAGCCACTAAGGAAGTGCCATCAACCAATACACCCTTGTTTCTTATTAGGGATTTCCCTCTCACCATAGAGATAGCCCCACAAACAGCATAGAATTTGATGAATCAGCAGAAAAACTGTTTTCTTATATGAAATTAATTTTCTTAGGTAAAATAATTTACGCTATTATTTGGCATCAAACCCCAATGCATCTACCAATACGCCTGACTTTCCTTTTAAACCCAGCCCCTATCCCGGACCCAATATGAGCAACGTGCCGCAAAAAGAAGCCCCGGAAGCGACTGTCGCAGCCGAACCCAAAGGCACCCGCTATGCCGCGCCCGCCCTGGAAAAAGGGTTGGACATCCTGGAAGTGCTTAGCGAAACCGCTGAGGGCTACACGCTAAACGAGCTATGCCAGGCGCTGGGGCGTAATGTGAACGAGATATTCCGCATGGCCGTTACCTTGCAACGCAGGGGCTACATCCATGCCGATCAAAATGACCGCTACACGCTGACGCTGAAAATGTTTCGCCTGGCGCAGCGCCAGCAACCCATCAAATCCCTGGTCAGCACCGCCCTGCCCTTATTGCACGAGTTGGCGGAGCGGGCGCGCCAATCCTGCCACCTGTCCATTTTTCAGAACGGGCGGGTAATCATCATTGCGCAAATTGATAGCCCGGAACGCTGGTCTTTCGGGTTGAAGATTGGTGTGGTGATGGGGCTGACCGACACTTCGTCCGGCCACGTTCTGCTGGCCTACCAAGACGAGGTAGAACGCACGCGCATGCTTAGCAGCCACATCAGGGTCGAAGGCGAACTGCAGATG
>DATJCP010000544.1:0-3294 GCA_035514715.1 Candidimonas sp. | reverse complement strand
TATTCAAGGATCATCCCTGCGATGCCATCTTCGGCATGCATAACGCCCCTGGGTTTCCGCAAGGCCAATTGTTATTTCGGGACGGCCCCGCCATGTCGTCATCCGACTATGTGACGATTACCATTACCGGAGTTGGCGGGCATGGAGCGCATCCTCATTTAGCCAAGGATCCCATAGTCGCTGCCGCAAGCGTCATTATGGCCCTCCAGACCATTGTTTCGCGCGAGGTAAACCCTAGCCATCTGGCAATTATCACCATAGGCGCAATCAACGCCGGGCACATCAACAATGTCATCCCACAAAAAGCAGTCTTAAAGCTTTCCGTTCGCTCACTGAACGCTGAAGTACGCGCCTTACTGGAAAACCGCATCAAGGCATTGGTCCGTGCTCAAGCAGAAAGCTTTGGCGTACAAGCCGATGTGCTTTACGAACAGGGATATCCTGTATTGGTAAACAGCTTAAGCGAAACCGACTTTGCCCGTAATGCGGCCATCGAATTCACAGGGAAAGATAACGTCGTAATCCAAACCCCTGCCCGTCTGGGGAGTGAAGATTTTGCCTTCATGCTAGAGGAAGTACCCGGGTGCTATCTGTTTATCGGCAATGGTGACGGCAACAAAGAAGGCTCCTGCGCCGTTCATAACCCCAATTACGATTTCAACGATAAAAACTTGATTAATGGCGGGGCCTTCTGGGCCTTTCTTGCCGAGCGCTATTTGAACAACGCTTAATAACTCGCCCTCTACACATACCGAGCAGCCTACGCCACACAAAAAAACACCCCCGTCTGTTAACAAGGCGGGGGTGTTTCAGTTACCGCATCGATCGCGGTAAAGCGACCGATACAGGCTTACGGTTTACTCGGCGGCAGCCGTTGCGCCATAACCAATGTTCTTGGCATAGCTTTTTGGCTGGAATACGCCAATCACAACTTGCCAGAATATAGCGAAAGCACCGACGATGAATACCACGTCGCCGAAGGTACGGACCCAGCGCAAAGTGTGCAGAATGTCTTGCTGCATGAACTCTTCGCTACGGGCATACCACATGCCTTGGGTAATGCTGGCGTGAGCCTGAATGATCCCGATAGGTAGCAAGCTGGTGAAGATCATCAGTACCAGGCCAAGGTTCAAACCCCAGAACCCGGTGCGCATCAACGATTCGCTGAACTTGAAGCCAGGAACGATGTAACGCAAGACCATCAGGGTAAAGCCGATAGCCAGGAAGCCATAGACCCCGAAGAGCGCGGCATGAGCATGAACCGGCGTAGTGTTAAGACCCTGGATGTAGTACAGCGAGATGGGTGGGTTGACCATGAAACCAAACACACCGGCACCCAGCATATTCCAGAACGAAACTGCGACAAAGCACATCAGAGGCCATTTAACGGCTTCCATCCAAGGAGCACGCTCTTTCAGGCGCCAGTTTTCCCATGCTTCGTAACCCAGGATAATCAGGGGTACGACTTCCAGCGCGCTGAAGGTGGCGCCGATAGCCATGATAGGCGTGGTTGTGCCCGAAAAGTACATGTGGTGCAAGGTGCCGGGCACGCCGCCCAACATGAACAACGAGGCCGAGGTCAGGCTGGCTACGGTTGCGCCGCGGCGCGATACCAAGCCCATGGTTGCGAAAATGAAGGCCAGAGCGGTTGTGGCGAACACTTCGAAGAAGCCTTCAACCCAAAGGTGAACCACCCACCAGCGCCAGTACTCCATGATGGTGATGTGAGTACGTTCGCCGTAGAATAAGCCGGTGCCGTAGAACAAGCCAATGGCAATCGTGGATGCGGCAAGCAAAGCCAACAGGTTTTTGTCGCCGCCCTTCTTGAAAGCGGGCAACATGCCGCGCAGCATAAGAACCAGCCAGAACGCAAGGCCCAGGAACTTCACGATTTGCCAGATACGACCCAATTCAAGGTATTCGTATCCTTGGTGACCCAGCCAGAAATTCAGCTTGGCCGGCATGATGTGCTTGATGGCCAGGAAGTTACCGATATAAGAACCGACAACCAATACCACCAGCGCCCAGAACAGGACATCGACACCCAGTTTTTGATACTTGGGATCTTTGCCGCCGTTGATGACCGGAGCCAGGAATAGGCCAGCAGCCAGGAAGCCAGAGGCAATCCAGAACAAGGCCGTTTGCAAGTGCCAGGTACGCGTCAGCGAGTACGGCAGCCACTCAGAGATATTGATACCGTAGAAGGTCTGCCCTTCGACCGTATAGTGCGCGGTCAGCCCGCCCAGCAAGACTTGGGCAATGAACAACGCCACAACCAGGAACAGATACTTGCCCAGCGCCCGCTGCGACGGTGTCAGCGCGCCCAGGGTGAGAGGATCTTTCTTGGGTGCTTCGGGTTCAGGATGTTCGCGGTGCAGGAACGCCCAACCCCAGACCAGGAAGGCAATACCGGCAAGCAAGGTGACCACACTGATAACCGACCACATGATGTTGGCTGTGGAAGGATGGTTATCAACCAAAGGTTCCTTGGGCCAATTGTTGGTGTAGGTTACGTCACTGTTGGGACGCTCGGTTGAAGCTGCCCATGATAGCCAGAAGAAGAAGTTGGTCAGGTCTACGCGACGCTGAGCATCGGGAAGTGTGTCTTCCTTCATGGCGTAGCTTTTACGCGTGTTCTGCAGCTCAGGCGCTGAGCCATACAGCTTCTGATAGTACGCAGCTGTATCGGCGATAGCCTGGGCACGACGCTCGGACACGGTTACCACGCCAGTTTCGGCATTCAGCGTATTGCGCCGGTATTCCGTTTTCAGCTGGTCTTTCAACACAGCCTGCTGGGCTGTATCCAGCTTGGCAAATGGAACGCCCGCGGTTTCCTGGGCGGCCACTTCCAGCCAAGCCAGCAACTCGCGGTGCAGCCAGTCTGCGCTCCAGTCAGGAGCCTGGTACGCGCCATGCCCCCAAATTGACCCGACTTGCATCCCGCCTGTGCTTTGCCATGCGGTTTGACCATCAAGAATCTGATCTTTAGTCATCAACACCTTGTTGGAAGGGGTGATGACCTGCGTAGGTATCGGCGGAACTTGCCGATAGATTTCAACGCCGCTCCAACCTAGGGCCGCGAAAGTGACCGCAAGAACGGCCAGTAATAACCACCATAACTTCTTATACTCACCCATGATGAGCTCCTTCTGCTGCGTTTGAGGCATTTAAAAACAGCACATTGTTTTCAAGATGAATGTGCTGCATCAAGTCTTCTTTGAAAGCGTTAAGCCCGCCGTACAAGGCTCGCCAGGTATTGCAGGCGTTGACGGGCGTAGTAATGTTGTTGGTCAG
>DATJCP010000543.1:0-2233 GCA_035514715.1 Candidimonas sp. | reverse complement strand
ATTCTGCGAGGCATTATTGCCCGCGGTTTAGGATTACGGTAAGGAATAGTCATGAGCGATTTGTTTTCCGACTCGATTGAGCGTTTGTTTTCCCAAGTGGCTACGCCAATGGCAATACGTGCCATTGAGCAGGGGGCCAGCACAGAGGCCATGTGGGATGAGTTCGAGCAGTCAGGGTATCTTGATGCATTGGTGCCCGAGGAACAGGGCGGCGCCGGCTTGGCGTTGGCCGAGGCATTTCCGATGTTTTTGTCGGCAGGCAGGAATGCTGTGCCGTTGCCTTTTGTGCAAACCATGCTGGCGCGTGCCTGGTTGGTGGCAGCAGGGGTTGAACCACCGTCGGGTGCTATTGCGGTTGCTGGCATGGGCGCGCAACTGATGGATAGCGATGTCATCGAGATTGATGCTGTGCCTTTTGGGAGAGTATCGAATTGGGTATTGGCCGATCTGGGCGAGCACGCTGCTTTGTTGCCGGTGGCCGGCGCCGACTGTGAGCTTACAGGCGGCTACGGTAGCTTAAGCGCAACTTTGCGCTGGAATAAGTGGCGGGAAGGAGCGGTACAGATTTCGTCTGTTCCTTGCGCCAACACCAGCCTGGCTGAACTGGCTGCGGCAAGCTTTGCCGCGTTGCTGGCTGGGGCTGCCGATCGTGTCCTTGCTTTAACGCTGGATTATGCAAACCAGCGCAGCCAGTTTGGTAAGCACATAGGCAAGTTTCAAGCCATCCAGAATCAGATCAGCGTCATGGCTGAACGAACCTGGGCTGCGCGTATGGCGGCGCAATTGGCCTGTCAAACCACTGCGTGGTTCCCGCAGCCGTTGTTGGCGGCAGTGGGCAAAAGCCGCAGCAGCGAAGCGGCTGCGACCATTGCAGATATTGGGCACGCGGTGCATGGCGCTATTGGTGTTACGGAAGAATATGACTTGCAGCTTTATACGCGCAGATTGCGGGAGTGGCGCCTTTGCGGCGGAGCTGAAACCTATTGGGCAAGCCGTATTGGTGAGCAGCTATTGCGCCAGCCCGGGCAATCGGCTTTAGATTTTATTCGCGAGGAACTTTCTGCCTGCGGTCAGTGAGCAGGCAGTATTTATTAGTGCAGGCCGGTTGTCGCCCAGGTCGCACCTTGCCAAATCAGCAGGTCGGCCAGGCCCTTGGCCTCTTCAGCGCTTAAGCCTTGCTCCATCATTGTGAAGACAGAGAAGTCCAGGTCTGATGCCGGCGTCATTTGCCAGCTATTGCCGTTGTTTTCCAGTTCCAGCCCCGAGCGGTGTAAGACGTTGCCGTTGGGTAGCAGTGTCCAAATATTGGTTTGGACTGATAGTTCTTTCTCCAAGGCTCTCTCGCGTGTGATGACAAGTAAGGGGGGCTTGCCGATTAAAAAATCATTGACCTTGGGCTAATAGCAGTGGTCAAGGCCGTATGCTTCGGATGTATGGATTGGAGCCTTAGCATGACTTAATGTAGTTTAATCGGGTTTTTGTATATTTCAACGTTAAGAAATGTCAATTATCGGGGCTTGTTGGGTGTTTAAGACACATGTAATTACTTATTGACTAGCATTATCTTAGCAATTTCAGTGTTAACCCTTAAGGCATCAGGGGTGTTTACCAGCATAGAGGAAAGGGCGCCTGCACGGCCTCATCCGGATTTGTTGTAGCATTGGGCAAAAATCTAAAACAAATTCAAAAGAGGGGACGCCATGACTACAGCATTTATGCAAGCCGTTGACTTGCGCAGTGCCGACGCACGAGTTTCCGGCGCGTTGCAGCCCATCAAGACTGAACAAACCGAGATCCAGGAGCAGGGGCTTACATTTATTGTGCGTTGGGCTTCGTCATTGTCAGCCAAAGACGCTGCCAAGGCGGCCATGCCAGGCGGGCCTAGGGATCCTGATTTCAATCCGTTTTTGGCACCCGAGCCTGCCCTTACTGTGGGACCTATCGGCGACCGCCACGTCGCAATACTGAATAAATTTCCTGTGTGCGATCGCCACCTGGTGTTGGCGCGGCGGCAATTTGAAGAGCAACTGGCGCCCCTGACATTGGACGATTTCACAGCCCTTTCGCTGATCATGTCCGAATCAGGCGGTTTGGGTTTTACCTTGTGATTTCTAATAGCGACTAAGACTAAGCGACTAGGAATCCCGGCTGCCCTTCCTAAAGCTGCTAAGATAATAGCTTTTTGCACACAATAACCTCGCCCCGCTTTTAAAATATTAGATGCTCTGTAATC
>DATJCP010000542.1:0-1642 GCA_035514715.1 Candidimonas sp. | reverse complement strand
CTCAGAACGATCCGCGCACCGAGGCGATCACCGCGCCCGGCACCGGCGGCGACTCGACCGGCGGCTTCGCCAAGGCCGTCGAGATGTGCAACAACAACGGCCACTGTCGCAAGTTCGATGCCGGCACTATGTGCCCCAGCTATCGAATTACTCGGGACGAGCAGCACTTAACGCGCGGCCGCGCCAATACGCTGCGACTGGCGCTATCGGGGCAACTAGGCCCCGACGCCTTCACATCAGATGAAATGCGGGCAACACTGGATTTATGCGTAAGCTGCAAAGGCTGTAAACGCGATTGCCCGACTGGCGTCGACATGGCCAAGATGAAAGTAGAGTTTTTGCATCAATGGCAAAGCAAATATGGGCTCAAGCTTAAAGACAAGCTGATTGCAACATTGCCACGCTGGGCGCCTTGGGCTGCCCGCCTCCCTTTCCTGTTCAATCTGCGCGATACCCTTCCCGGCCTAGCAGCACTGTCGGAACGCTATCTAGGCTTTTCCGCAAAACGCTCGCTGCCAAAGTGGCGTAGCGATACGTTCTTGAAGCAGGTTTCAGAGACTGACGCCAAAACAGCCGACGTGGTTCTCTTTGCCGATACGTTCAATAATTATTTTGAATCTGAAAATGCGCGCGCCGCTTATAAAGTACTGCAGGCTGCCGGCTATCAAGTGCATATTGCCGGGCCATCTTCCGGCGATGCTAACCCCAAAAGACCGCTATGTTGCGGCCGCACTTACTTATCGGCCGGCATGGTCGAGCAGGCGAAAAAGGAAGCACGCCGAGTTGTAGAGGCTTTACAGCCTTTCCTAAGTCGTGGCATTCCCATTATTGGTCTTGAGCCATCTTGCCTGCTGACTCTGCGCGATGAATTCCTGGTGATGGGGCTGGGCGATGATGCGCAGCTATTGGCAAAGAATGCATTCCTGTTCGAGGAGTTTCTGGCACGCGAACATACCGCAGGGCGCCTGAAACTAAAGCTCGGCCCATTGCCTGAAAAACACGCATTACTGCACGGCCATTGTCATCAAAAAGCGTTTGATGCCGTCAAGCCCATACAGCAAGTGTTGGCGCTGATCCCGGAACTAAAAACTGAGCTGATCGAGTCCAGCTGCTGCGGCATGGCTGGTAGCTTTGGCTATGAGGCAAACCATTATGAGGCTTCCATGAAAATGGCTGAACTCTCGTTGCTTCCAGCGATCCGCAAAGCGGAGCCTGGCACACTATTGATAGCGGACGGAACCAGTTGCCGTCACCAGATAGCGGATGGAATCGGTCGAGGGAAACCGAACAGCAATGCAGTACACGTTGCCTGTGTTCTGGAGCGCGCTTTAGTCTGACTCAGGGGCTGACAGCCTGCGGTAAGTCCGCTGCTCAAAGACAATCCGGCTCCTAGTGAGCCGGCTTTTTTTTCCTGTCTGTTTCTGGGTTTCTTTTATGTGCAGGCTACGAATCTGTGGCGCAAACAAAAATCCCCAGCTTTTGGGCTGGGGGTTTTCTTACAATAAGAGCCTGACGATGACCTACTTTCACAGACGTACGTCCACTATCATCGGCGCAAAGGCGTTTCACTGTCCTGTTCGGGATGGGAAGGAGTGGGACCACCTCGCTATGGTCGTCAAGCGTAACCGGGTGTCTTTATCGC
>DATJCP010000541.1:0-2421 GCA_035514715.1 Candidimonas sp. | reverse complement strand
GCTTTTTTTGCTGCTCGGCTATCCCGTTGCTTTTTCGCTCTCCGCTGTAGGGCTGGCCTACGCCTGGATCGGTATAGAACTGGGACTGTTTACTGAAAATTTCCTGGGCGCAATGCCCGAACGGGTCTTTGGCATCATGGCCAATGAAACCCTGCTGGCAATCCCGTTCTTTACCCTCATGGGGCTGATACTTGAACGATCGGGCATGGCCGAAGATTTGATCGACACGATAGGACAGCTTTTCGGTCCGATACGTGGCGGCCTGGCTTACGCAGTGATTTTCGTTGGGGCGCTATTGGCGGCAACCACAGGCGTGGTGGCCGCTTCTGTCATTTCCATGGGGCTCATCGCACTGCCTATTATGCTGCGCTACGGGTACGACCGTTTCCTGGCGACGGGCGTGATTATGGCATCAGGCACTTTGGCTCAAACCATACCTCCATCCATCATCCTGATCGTGCTGGCCGACCAATTAGGCACTTCGGTCGGCGATATGTATCGTGGCGCGCTCGTACCAGCCTTGGTGCTTACCTTGCTTTACGCTGCCTACGTTTTCGGCCTGACCCTTTTGCGCCCTAACGCAGCGCCTGCGCTTCCACCCGAAGCCCGGCACCTGACCGAATCCGACGGTAGCGTTGGCTTGACATCGCTTTTCGTGCTGCTGGGAACGACTGGCGCCGCCATAGTCGGTTGTTATTTTGCTCTGGGGTATTTCTATCCTCAGGTTCCCGCCTCGGACCGGGAAATCTACGGGGCCTGCATGGGCATCATTGCCGGGTATAGCCTGGCATTGGCTGACCGCCATTACAAACTCGGCCTATTCTCGCGTATTGCGCAAGCCGTCATCATTGTGCTTGTGCCACCGCTGGCCTTGGTGTTTCTGGTGCTGGGTACAATTTTTCTGGGTATCGCCACACCGACCGAAGGCGGCGCCATGGGTGCCATGGGCGCCATGCTGCTGGCCATGGGAAAACGCCGCCTGAACTTTTCCTTGCTATCGCAGGCCATCGAAGCGACCGCTCGCCTTTCCGCGTTTGTGCTGTTCATCCTGATCGGTGCACGCGTATTTGCACTGACATTCTATGGCGTGAACGGCCATATCTGGGTCGAAGAGCTGCTGCTATCGATTCCCGGCGGCGTAATCGGCTTCCTGATACTGGTCAACCTGATCATTTTCGTTCTGGGCTTTTTCCTGGATTTCTTTGAAATCGCCTTTATCCTTATCCCCTTGCTGGCGCCTGCCGCCGCTGCCCTGGACATCAACCTGGTGTGGTTCGGCGTCATGCTGGCTGTCAACCTGCAAGCCAGCTACCTGACACCGCCTTTCGGGTTCGCCCTGTTCTTCATGCGCTCAGTAACGCCGGCCAAACCTTACACCGACAAAGTCACAGGCAAGGTCATGGCGGGCATCAAAACATTGGATATCTACCGTGCCGGCATTGCCTTTGTCGTTTTACAGCTCATCATGATCGGTATCCTGATTGTCTATCCTGATCTTGTTCAAACTCAAAAAACGCAAACACTGATGAATGCGGCCGATGTCAAAATTGAACTGCCCCCACTCGGGGACGACCTTGGACTACCACCACTGGATTTGAAATAAGGAATCGCTCCATGTCTATTATCAATTACATCACTCAAATCCAGTTTGGCTATGGAGCACTTGCGACCTTGCAGCAAGAATGCAACCGAATAGGCATAACGAAGCCCCTGATCGTGACCGATGCCGGGGTCAGGGCTGTTGGCATTGTTGACAAGATCATCGCCCAGCTCGATAGAGCAAGCACCCCCGGTATTTACGATGGCACTCCGCCCAACCCTAACGAAACATCCGTACGCGACGCAGCAGAACTATTTCGCCAAGGCGGTTACGACGGCATTATTGCCGTAGGCGGCGGATCTTCTATCGACTTGGCCAAGGGCGCGGCGATATGCGGCACTCACGAAGGGCCACTGCGCTCGTTTGCCTTGATCGAGGGCGGGCTTGCCAAGATCACCGCAGCAACAGCCCCCGTCATTGCGATTCCCACCACTGCCGGTACAGGCAGTGAAGTTGGCAGAGGCGCCATTCTTATTCTGGACGACGGCAGAAAAGTGGGGATCATCTCGCCCCATGTTGTTCCCAAAGCCGCCATTTGCGACCCAGAACTGACGCTGGCTCTTCCAGCTCAGTTGACCGCAGCCACCGGTATGGATGCCATTGCCCACTGCATAGAAACCTTCCTGGCCCCTGCTTTCAACCCACCCGCCGACGGCATTGCCCTGGATGGTCTGCGGCGCGCCTGGTCACACATAGAAACGGCAACACACGACCCATCCAACAAAGACGCGCGCCTGAATATGATGAGCGCTTCGATGCAGGGCGCACTGGCATTCCAGAAAGGCCTAGGCTGTGTTCATAGCCTGAGCCATTCGCTAGGC
>DATJCP010000540.1:0-9263 GCA_035514715.1 Candidimonas sp. | reverse complement strand
GTCGAATGCTTGACCAAGCCTTGCAAGTCATAAGACAAGATGCTGGAATAGGGGAACAACATGCCGTCTATCGTCCCTCGGGACAAGGCTTCGCGCACTTCGGGCGTAGCCATTTGTATCGACACCGCTTTTAGTTTGCGCACTGCAATGTCCTTGGCGCCTCCGCTGGTGCGGATTTTCAGCCCTTCAAGATCTTTGATGCTGTCTATTTTTTTCCCTGCGCCAAGAAACACCTGATAAGGCGGCAGCACAAGCGTGAAAAGAATATGCACCCCTAATGGCTTGAATTCCTTTTCAGCCAGAATGCCGCCCTGTTTGGCCAGCTTCCAATAGGCAGCGGTTCCCGTGCATGAGTCAGAAAAATTGCCCGGCAGTTCTGCCACGGCAGCCAACGGCATCTTGTCACTGACGAATGCGGGCGCCACATAGGCGATATCGGCCACGCCCGACTGTGTCAGCGACAGCATGTCTTTGGCCTTGCCCAATTGCTCGGCGGGATAGTACTCAAACTCCACGGCATTATTGGTCAGGCGTTTGACTTCGTCCATGAACGGCTGCGTGAGCGCCTTCGGAATATAGTGGCCGGTGGGGAACGAGTCCGCCACCCGGAGCTTGACTGGATCCGCGGCATAGCTGACCTGCGCCACACCCATCAACAGCGCCACCGACGCCCCCAGCATTGCATACTTTTGTTTTTCAACTTTCATTGTTATGTCTCCTCAGGGTTCAAAGCAGACCCCATACGCTGTTGCCGGTATGTGGGCCCAACAAACAACTACTGCCTCATTGTCGAGGGCAGCCATAAAATAATTTGTGGAAATGCGACGAACAGCGCAATGATGATGACGTGCGCAATCACATGCGGCATAACGCCCAGAAAAATCTCGGATAAGGGCCTGCCCGTATAACGCGCAACCACAAAGGCATTCAGCCCCACCGGCGGCGTAACCATCCCGACTTCCGCCGTAACAATGACGATGACGCCAAACCAGACGGGATCGAATCCCAGTGCCAGGACCAGCGGCAGCACGACAGGCACGGTCAGAATCAGTATCGCCACCTGATCCATCACGCAACCCAGTATGACGTAGCCAAACAAGATCATGGCCATCACCAGCCAACGGGAAATATCCAGATCACTCACCCAACGGATAAGATCTTGGGTGCTTTGCGTGAGCGTGAAGAAATACCCGAAGATATGCGCACCCAGAATGATAAGCACAATCATGCAACTGGTATGCGCTGCACGGGTCAGCGCCGCATTCGCGGTCTTTAACGTTACGGTTCCTGCGTTGCAGGCCAACAGGAAAGCGCCAAAAGCACCAATACCCGAGGCCTCGGTGGGGGTTGCCACGCCGGTGTAGATCAGCCCTGTCACCGCCATGAACAGAAACAGCATGGCGCCAACCACGCGCAACGATTTCAGCTTTTCCATTAACGTGTACGAACGCCCTTTAGGCGCACGCGATGGATCCTGCATCACCAGCACGTAAACCGTGGCCATAATGGTGAGCGTGACCAAAATACCGGGTATGACGCCGCCGACCAGCAACTGGCCAATGCTGACGTCGGCAATAATCCCATATAACACCAGCGCAATGCTGGGTGGTATCAACATGGCCAGCGTGCCCGAGATGGCAACCACGCCGCAGGCGATCTTGGGCTCGTAACCCTGCTTTAGCATGGCCGGTATGGTTGTGGCGGAAAGCGTTGCCGCCGATGCCGTGCTGGAACCGGAAATGGCGCCGAAACCTGCGCCGGCAAGCGCCGTTGCCATGCCTAGACCGCCAGGCACCCGGCCCACGCACGTAGCCGCTGCCTTGAAAAGATTGTCTGCCACGCCGCTTAAAATCACGAACTCGGCCATCAGCAAGAACATGGGTATCGAAATCAGTTCATAAGAACTGGCCGCAGAGAACGGACTGGTTTCAAGCACCCCCAGCACCATGTTCATGCCACCCATACCATAAAGGCCTGCCGCACCCGCAGCCGCCATTGCCAGGCCTACGGGCGTCCCGATGGCCAGCAGGATCACCATGAAAATCAAAATAACAGTAACCAACATTAGTGCCCCTCCCCTGAGCCAGACAGCGGCGGCAATGGAATTACCGATTGATTAGTGATGACGGAAAGGCCGTGGCCGATAACGCGAAACACCATGCGCAACAGCATGACACCAGAACCGATGGGCACTGCGATATTGGACAGCCAGGTAGGCCAGGCGATACTGCCCGCGATCACGTCATGTTCGGAATAGCTGACCCAGGTACGCTGGACCGACATGTAAACAATGCCGGCAAAGACAACGCTAGCGCAGATATAGCCGATCATCTCTACGAAATGGCGTGTGCGCACCGACATTTTGTTTTGCAAGAGGTCGACTGCGACGTGGGCGTTGCAACTAAGCCCATCGGAAAGCGCAAAAAAGAATAGGCCAACCATCAAGTACAACGAGATCAGCTCGTAGGACCAAGCCAGCGGCGAATTGAAAAAATAGCGCAAAACAACATCCACGACCACCAACATCATGATCACGAACATCATCAAGGCTGCAATGCCCATTAAAAACCGCTCGCACAAAGTCAGTACGCGGTTGGTTTGCTCCAAAAAACTCACAAGGTCTCCTCCTTGTTGTGGTTGCTATTATTTCAACGCAGGCACCGGTCTTTTATCGCGCCGGGATTGCTTATGCCCTGCGTTGAATCCTTACTCTATATCCTCTATGGCATTGCGCGCCTTCAGCAGCGCTTTTGCATGCGCCTGCACAGCGGGCTTCATCCGATACACAGGGCCGGCAATGGAAATACCGTAAAGCTCGCCCCCTATCGACACGGTTACGGCCAGACCGATCAGATCCACCACGCTTTCGCTGACATTGCAGTACCAGCCGCGTTCACGCGACATATCCAGGTCGGCTTGCAGCGCCTTGCGTGTCGTGAGCGTTGCCGGCGTCAACCGTGTCAGCTTGATGCCGGCCAATACTTTGTCCAATTCGGCTTTTTCCATCGCCCCCAGGAAGGCTTTTCCCGCTGAGCTGCTGTGCAGCATCTTGAATTCGCCGACCTGCGTGTTGTAGCGAATGCTGCTTGAGGAGTCGTAGACATCAAGATAAACGATGTGATCGCCCTGCCGCTTGCTGAACACAATGGTTTCGCCCGTGACATCGCGCAACGCCGAAAGGGCGGGCTCGACCCGTTCAAGTACAGGGTCGTTAAGCGCGATTTGATTGGCGACATCAAGAATGCGCTTGGTTGGATAAATGCCCTTGCGCGACAGCATGTAGACATAGCCACGGTTTTCCAGCGTACGCACTAACGCAAAGCAACTGGAAACGGGTATTTGCAGTGCATGGGCCAATTCGGACAGGTTCAAAGGCTTTTGGGTCGTGGCAAAAGCCTCGAATAAATCCAGGGTGCGACCGGCTGTTTTTACATTCATATTGTCTGGCATATTTTCCTATACATGAATATATTTTGCACTAACGGAAATTAATGTCAATGCAAATTAATGGATTTCCAGACAATTCTTCATAATCCGGGGGATTACCCCTCCCCCGGTTGGCTCGTGTCAGCCCATGGTCGTCAAAGCGCAGCTTCGGTGCCAAGGATGTTGGTAATCTGGCTAGACAGCACACCGCCGTTGCCATGGCACAGGGCCACCTCGGCGTCCTTGATTTGCCGCTCTCCGCACTCGCCGCGCAACTGGCGCATGGCCTCGACCAAAGTAAACATGCCGTACATGCCCGGATGAATGCAGGAAAGCCCGCCGCCATTCGTGTTGACCGGCAAGCTGCCGCCAGGCGCAATGGCGCCGCTCTCTACGAACGGACCGCCCTCACCCTTCTTGCAAAAACCCAGGTCTTCCAGGAACAAGATAGGGTTGATCGTGAAGGCGTCGTATAGCTGAAGCAAATCGATATCCGAATGCTGCATCCCCGCCATTGCAAACGCCCTTTGGCCGGCTTCTTTTGCCGCGCTCTCGGTCAGATCAGGCATGGCAACGATATTCATATGCGAAGTCGCCGCCGCCGCACCCAACAAATACACTGGTTTTTTGGGGAAGTCCTTAGCCCGTTTGGCCGACACCATGACCAGCGCCGCACCGCCATCCGTAACCAGGCAGCAATCGCGTACCGTCAGGGGACTGGACACCATGCGCGAATTAAGCACATCTTCCACCGACAACGGCCCTCGCATATAGGCCTCCGGATTCATATTGGCCCATTGCCGCGCCGCCACGGCAACCGACGCCAATTGCTCTCGCGTGGTGCCATACTGGTGCATATGCCGGGACGCGGCCAATGCGTAGGACGTCACAGGGAAAATAGGCTTATAAGGCGACTCAAAGGCAAACGGCGGCACCGACGACACCAGCTTGCCACTGTTGGAGCGCTGGTTACTGCCATAGAAAATCAGTGCGGTTTCACACAGGCCTTCCTTGATCGCCATGGCCGCCGCCAGCGTATACGACAAGAAAGTCGAGCCACCCGTACGATTGTTATCGGAGAACTTGGGATGAATACCCATGATTTCGGCCAGCTGCAAGCCCGACAGCGGGTTGCAGTCGCCGGGCAACGAACCATAGACGGCATCGACGTCCATGGTGGTAAGCCCAGCCTCTGCCAGGGCCTTGTAAATGGCCTCGATGGCAATATCTTCCGAAGTACGGCCCGCCGTGTCGCCAAGACCGGACAACGACGCGCCGACGATAGCGGCTGCGCCGCGTATGCTGCTAGTCATGCTTGCTCCTTTTAGACAGGTTCGAAAACGACGAAGGGTGCCGGGTCGCCGCTTTCTATCCTGGCCTTGACCGGCATGCCGATTTTCACCTGATCGTGCTTTATGCCGTCTACCCTCGCCATCATGCGCGGCCCCTCTTCCAGGTCGACCAGCACGACGTTATAAGGGCCGCCCTGTTCCTCCCGGCGGTTCACGATACTGACCGCATAGACACTGCCGCGCCCCGACGCCGGGACCCATTTCAACTGGATTCCGCCGCAATGCGTGCAAAGAATGCGGGGATAAAAAACATGTGTACCGCAACTATCGCAACATTGAATCCGGAAATCGCCTTTTCCTAGATAGTCGTGATAGACCGCGGCCGGATTCGGGCCGGTAAATACGCTCTCGCTTGTCGTGTTCATGACACCTTTCCTGTTAGTGAATCGACAGCCCGCCATCGACACCGATGACCTGACCTGTGACGTAGCTTGCGCCCTGCGACGCCAGGAAGACGAAGACCGGCGCCAATTCAACGGGATCCGCCCAGCGGCCCAACGGTACGCGTGCCAGATAGGTATCCTTGAAACGTGGATCGGTACGGATGACTTCAGTCATCGGTGTGGCCGCGCCGGGCGCCACCGCATTCACCACAATATTGTGCTGCGCCAGTTCCTTGGCGGCAGACTTGGTGAATCCCAGCAGGCCGGCCTTGGCCGCGCCATAGTTGATCTGGCCGATGGTGCCAACCAGACCCGCGGCGGAAACCACATTGATGATCCGGCCTTCGCGGCGCGCAATCATGTCTTTCACCACCGCCTGCAAGCAATTGAAGCTGCCCGTCAAATGCACGCCAATAACCGTGTCCCACTGATCCTGTGTCATTTTGTGCAGCATCGCTGTGCGGGTTACGCCTGCGTTATTGACCAGGATATCTACTGGACCAAACTGGGCTTTGACCTGCTCCACCATGTTGTCCACCTGCTCCCGGTCGGCAACGTTGCAAGCTGCCGCCATGGCCTGGCCGCCTTGCTCGCGGATATCTTCGGCAACCGTTTCAGCAGTTGCCTTGTCCATGTCGACCACCACGACTTTGGCGCCCTGGGCTGCATACGCCCTGGCTACCGCCTCGCCTATGCCGCGCCCCGAACCTGTAACAATCGCGACCTTTCCTTCCAATGCTTTTCCGCTAAACATAATGTCCCCTTTTTTGCTTAAGATGAAAAAATGAAAAATCACGCCAGGCTCAGCCCGGCAACCCCAAGATGGCTTTAGCCAAAATGTTGCGCTGAATCTCGCTGGTGCCGCCATAAATGGTTGCCGGGCGAGACATGAAATACATATTCGCTGCATGCAACTGGCTTTGCGCGTTTAAAGCCAGAGCCTCATCCACGGTGGCGACCTCGGCGCAAGCTTCGGCGATCAAATCGGTTACGCGCTGAAATGTTTCGGAAATCCATATCTTCAGTATCGACACCTCGCCACCCAGCTCTTTACCGCGTCGCAAAACATCGGCGAATCGTACAAATACAGCACTCAAGTCCTCGATATCCAGTTGCAGCTCGGTAAATTTGGCGCTGAACACCGGATCGCTGAACAAACCGCAAGACTGCGCATACTCACGCAACAACTTCAGCGGATACTTGGCCATGCGGGGGCTGCCGATACCGATACGCTCGGAGCCCAGCAGCGACTTGGCCATGCTCCAGCCTTCGTTGATGTTGCCGACAATGTTGGCCTTGGGCACCCTGACATTCTCGAAGAACACCTCGCAGAAATCGGCGCTGCCAGCCAGACTGGTAATACGCCGGACCGTAATGCCAGGCGAATTCATATCGGCCAGCAAGAAACTGATGCCATGCTGTTTTTTGGCGTCTTTATCGGTACGTACCAGCAGAAAAATCTTGTCGGCTTCGTACGCATAGGAAGTCCAGGTTTTCTGCCCATTGACGATGAAATCATCGCCATCCAACACCGCAGTCGTACGCAAGCCGGCAAGGTCGGAACCTGCGCCAGGCTCCGAATACCCCTGACACCACAATATTTCACCGGACAGGATTTTCGGCAAATAAGCCTGCTTCTGCGTTTCTGTGCCGTAACGAATCAACAAAGGGCCCAGCATCAGCGTTCCGAAGTTGGGCGCAATATTCACCCCCACCCGATCGAACTCCTCTTGCATCAAGACTTGTTCATAGGCCGACAGGCCCATGCCGCCGTATTCTGTTGGCCAGCCCGGCGCCATCCAGCCCTTTTCGTATAGCTTCCTGTGCCACTTTCGGGTTTCCGACATGCTCTTGCGCTGCACCGGAAAGCGGAGTTCTTGCGGGAAATTCTTGCCTATCCAGTCACGCATTTCCGACAGAATGCCAGCTTGCGCGTCAGTATTGTTGGCTTCGTTACCCTTGTGTTCAGTAAGCGCGGCATAGCGACGGCGATGCTCGGCCGCCCCGCCCAGCCATGCCGCCAATACCATCGCCCTTTTCAAGAAAAGGCCGATATTGCATTCGTCGGTATAGCCAATGCCGCCGTGCAATTGCACGCAACCTTTAGCCACGATCAGCGCCGCATCCGAACAACGCGCCTTGGCTTGGCTGGCTGCGATGGCGCGCTGCACCGGATCCTGTGTGGCGTCGAACAAGGCTGCGCTCTGCAGCAAAACGGAACGTGCAAGCTCGGTCTGGATAAACAAATCCACAGCACGATGCTGCAGCGCCTGAAAGCTGCCAATGGGGCGGTCGAACTGCTCACGCATTTTTATGTACTCGACCGACACTTCCAATGCTCGCGTCATCACGCCCAACAATTCAGCGCTTACCGCAAGCCGGCCCTCATCGATGACACGCTCCAGAACGGCAGCGCCAAGACGGTCCGAGGCCACCTCGTGTTCCGATTCGACGATAACGTTATCCAACCGCAGTTCGCTCCAGAACCCGCCATCTATGCGGGGTTTGGACTGTACAGATAGGCCGGGCGCATGGCTGTCAACCCAATACAGGGCAGTACCATTTTGTGTCTTGGCCGAAACAATGAATGCATCGGCGGCATCGCACATGGGCACAAAGCGTTTCATGCCGTTCAACACGGTTTTACCGTCTTGCGCTGCGGCCGTGGTGGCTACCGGGGCTAGCTGTTGATCGCCTGCCTGTTCCTGCCATGCAAGCGCTGGCATCAGTTCGCCAGCCGCCAGGCGCGGCAAAACACGCTGTTTCAATGCCTCGTTGTCGCCATACAGCACTGCTGCCCCAGCCATCAGGGCAACCGCAGTCAAAGGCTCGGGCGCAAGGCCCCGCCCCATTTGCTCAAGCAGCAGCACCGCCTGTGCAAACGACGCTTCACTGCCGCCGAACTGCTCGGGCAAACGCAAGCCCATCCAGCCCAAGTCCGCCATCTCGCGCCACACTTGAGCGCTATAGCCTGGGCTTTGCCCGCGTTGCGCACGAATGCGCCGGTACTCGGCGTCTTTGGCATAAAACAAAGCAGCACTATCGCGAATCATTTGCTGCTCTTGCGTGAAGTCGTCTATGTGTACGCTCAAATCCTTCATTGCCGCCCCTTTGCTGGTGTTCTATTGCCCCGTATAGACTGGCCTACGCTTTTCCGCGAACGCTTTTTTTGCCTCGACATGATCACTGGTCTTGCGCGCCACAGTCTGGTACGCCGTTTCCAGCATGACCTGCTCGTGCAGACTCGTCTTTTGCGTTTCCCGCATCAAGGTCTTGATCAGGGAATAAGCCGTTGTCGGGCCAACGGCAAACTTGCTGGCGATGGCCCCCGCCTCTTGCTGCAGCACATCATCATCCACACACTTCCAGACCAGCCCCCACTCGGCGGCCGTTTCGGCGGGCAAGCGTTCCCCAAGCAGCATCAGGGCGGTAGCGCGCGCATTGCCTATAGCCTTGCTGAGCAGCCAGCTTGTGCCGTTATCTGGCACCAGCCCGATATTCACGAAAGACTGAAGGAAATAGGCGGAACGCGCGGCCAGTACGATGTCGCAGCTAAGCGCAAGGCCGACGCCCGCACCCGCACACACGCCATTGACCGCGGCAACGGTAGGAATCTTCAAAGTTTGCAGCAACTGGAACGTGGGCGCGAAATAGTCCCGCAACAGCTCGTCCGGATCGTCGGGGTTGAGCCCTGTCCTGGGGGCCGTCATGTCGGCGCCGGGGCAAAAGCCCCGCCCTGACCCCGTCAGCAACAATACCCTGGCCTCGCGCGACGCAATCACTTGTTTCAGGGCCGCCTTAAGATCGATCATCGACTGCACGCTTAGCGCATTCAGTTTGTCAGGCCTGTTGAGCGTCATTTTGGCTATGCCGTCCTGAATGTCCAACTGAAGTGTCTCGTAGTTCATTGTGTTGCCCCCGCTTGCTTGACCAGCAGCGCATCGACCGCAATGATGCGGTCTGCGCTGCAAATCAATGGATTCACATCCAGCTCTGAAATAATCGTTTTCTGATCGGCAATCAGTTCCGACAGCCTGCAAATCACGTCGGCCAGCTTATCCAGGTTCACGGGTTCCGAACCGCGAAAGCCGGTCAAGATCGC
>DATJCP010000539.1:0-5526 GCA_035514715.1 Candidimonas sp. | reverse complement strand
GAATGAACTGACCCGGGGTAACGATCCACACAGGGTTTTCTCTATGGTTTTCCATAAAAAAAGCCCCGTAAAACGGGGCTTGAAACGCTAGTGGTTTTACTGCAGCAAGCTGCGCAGCATCCAGGCATTTTTTTCGTGAATATCCAGGCGTTGCGTCAACAAATCGGCGGTAGGCTGGTCATCGACGCCATCAGCCTTTTTGAAGGCGGCCCGAGCAGTTTTTGCAACTGCTTCGTTGCCGCGCACCAGCAACTGAATCATTTCTTCGGCATTGGGCACGGAGCTAGGCTCGGCAATGGATGAAAGTTTGGCGTATTCAGCATACGTACCAGGCGCGTAATGACCCAAGGCGCGAATACGCTCAGCAATAGCATCCAACGCTTGCCATTCTTCAGTGTATTGCGCCATGAACATTTGATGCAATGTATTGAACAAGGGACCGGTGACATTCCAATGGAAATTGTGTGTCATCAGGTAAAGCGTATAGGAATCAGCCAACATTTTGGAGAGTTCAGCCGCTACGGTGGACCTGTCCTTATCGGAAATGCCGATATCAATAGGCAAACCTTTATCACTCATTTTTGCTGTCTTGCTATCTAATTTAGCTGCTTTTGCCATATATACCTCCGGTTGGTTGCAATCAAATCCGCTGCTTACGAGGATACCATGTCGCTACAACGAATGCCTTGCTCGCGATCATCAAACCACGTTTTCTCAAGCTTCCGCCATGGCCATGGCTGGAGCGCCATCCAGATAATTCACGCCAGGCAAGTTGCAATCTTTTATAGCGCCAATCAGGGCATCGATAGCCGTAGGCCTGGGAAAGCTCTTGCGCCATACCAGCACTACGCGTCGATCGGGAACCGGCTTCTTGAAAGGGATGTAGGCCAACAGATTGTTTTCCAGACCCGGCATGGACAAAGCGCTGGTCGGCAGCACGGTAACGCCGATACCGGCGGCAACCATATGTCGTATGGTTTCCAGCGAAGAACCTTCGAATGTCCGCTGTATGCCTTCGCTGGATGCAGAAAACCTTGACAATTCAGGGCACACCTCTAGGACTTGATCGCGAAAGCAATGACCTGTACCCAACAACAGCATGGTCTCGTCCTTCAGAGAGGCGGCATCGATTTCTTTCAACTTGGTCCAGGGATGATGCGTGGGTACCGCAACCAGGAAAGGCTCGTCATACAAAGGGTGCACCATCAAGCCGGACTCTGGCAAGGGCAAGGCCACAATGGCGCAATCGATTTCCCCCTGGCGCAATAGCTCGAGCAAGCGCGCCGTGAAGTTTTCCTGCAAAAGCAAAGGCATTTGCGGCGTAGCGGCAATTTGCGTCGGCACCAGCCTGGGCAGGAGATAAGGGCCTATGGTATGAATGACCCCCACCCGCAGCGGGCCGGCAAGCGGATCATGCCCTTGCCGCGCAATCTCGCGCAAATTGGCGCTTTCTTCCAGCACGCGCTGCGCCTGAGCGACCACGCGCAAACCAATCGGGGTGATCCCGACCTCATTGCCGCCACGCTCGAACAGCACGATGCCCAGCTCATCCTCCAGCTTGCGTATAGCTACCGATAAAGTAGGCTGACTGACAAAACAGGCTTCGGCTGCACGGCCAAAATGCCGTTCACGCGCCACCGCCACAATGTACTTAAGTTCGGTCAAGGTCATTACGTATCTCGCAATTAAAAATAAGGCTCAACCAGCGCGCTAGCTGCGCAAGAAATCTTGTTTGCCGCGCATCCATCGTTGCAAATGGGCGCGAGCATGTTGGGGAAAATGATCACGCAAGTCGCGGGCCGCTTCCTGCGCCTGCTCGACCAGCATGGCATCGGTCTCGATACTGGCAAAGCGCAATAATTCCTGTCCTGATTGACGTACGCCCAGGAACTCCCCGGGGCCGCGCTGTTCAAGATCGCGACGGGCTATTTCAAAACCATCGGCTGTCTCGTACATGGCGCGCAGGCGCTGACGAGCCACCGCGGACAACGGCGCCTGATACATCAGTACGCACACCGACTGCTGGCTACCGCGTCCTACACGGCCGCGCAACTGGTGCAACTGCGCCAGCCCGAACCGTTCAGCATGCTCAATAATCATCAAGGACGCATTGGGCACATCGACCCCCACCTCAATGACGGTAGTAGCAACCAGCAGGTCAAGCTCGCCGCTGCGAAATGCCTGCATGACTTCCTGCTTGGCTGCCGCAGGCAAGCGGCCATGAATCAGGCCCACGCGCATATCCGGCAACGCCAGGACCAACCGGGCGTGGGTGTCGACGGCGGTCTGCAACTGCAGTGCCTCGCTTTCTTCAACCAGGGGGCACACCCAGTATGCCTGACGCCCTTGCCTGACTTCGGCAATCACGTGGCCCAGCACTTCGTCGCGCCGCGTATCGGCGACCAACTTGGTCAGGACCGGACTGCGACCCGGAGGCAACTCATCGATCACCGAAACATCCAGATCGGCAAAAAACGTCATCGCCAGCGTACGCGGTATAGGCGTGGCGCTCATGCTCAGCTGATGCGGAATGATGGCCTGACCGCTGTCAGATCCCTCTCCTTTTCGGCTTAACTCAAGACGCTGCCCGACCCCAAACCTATGCTGCTCATCCAAGATGACCAAACCCAGATTGGCGAAATTGACCTTGTCCTGGATAAGCGCCTGTGTACCAATGACCAATTGGGCCTGCCCCGACTCGATGGCGGCGGTAGCCGCTTTGCGCGCCTTGGCTGCCAAGCTGCCGGTAAGCCAGGCCACCGTAATGCCCAGAGGCTCCAGCCAACCGACCAGTTTCTGAAAATGCTGCTCGGCCAGAATTTCCGTAGGCGCCATAATGGCTACCTGACTGTTGCTGGAAATAGCCTGTGCCGCGGCAAATGCCGCAACGATGGTTTTGCCGCTGCCCACATCCCCTTGCAATAAGCGATGCATGGGGAATGACTGGGACAAATCATGCGAAATTTCGGCAATGACACGTTCTTGCGCCGCCGTCAGGGTAAAAGGCAGACTGCGCAGCAATGCTTGCACGAGTTTGCCATGATCACCCAGCAGTTCCCGGGTGCGTTGGCGCCGGCGTGCAGCCCGCGCTGCCGCCAGCGATAATTGCTGAGCCAGCAACTCATCGAACTTGATACGAGTCCAGGCCGGGTGCCCACGCTCCAGTAACTGGTGATATGAAATACTGGGCGGCGGGTGATGCAATACCCGAATCGCTTCGGCAAATGGCATCAAGTCGTAGCGCTGGCACAACTGAAACGGCAACGTATCTGACAAGTCAGCCACGCCCAATGCCTGATCAATGGCCTTGCGCAAGCTGGCCTGCGAAAGGCCATCGGTAGTGGGATATACCGGCGTCAACGCTTCAGGCAATGCCGTACCGGCCACCGTCACTTTAGGATGCACGATTTCGTAGCCGCTAAAACCGCTACGCACTTCGCCGCGCACGCGTACGCGCTTACCCACGGCCACTTGTTTTTGCTGGCTGGGGTAAAAATTCAGCCAGCGCAAAGTCAAGGTGCCGGTGTCATCGTCGATGACCGCCAGCAACTGCCGCCTGGGCCGAAACTGGACTTCGCTTCGTATCACTTCGCCCTCGACTTGCGCCGAAGCACCGGGAAACACCGACAAAATAGGTATCACCTGAGTTTCGTCTTCATAGCGTATCGGCAGATGCACGACGAAATCAGAAGGATCCCGCAAACCCAGACGCTGCAGCTTTTGTTCGATCAACGTACCGGGTTTGGCAACGGGCAGGCCAGCCGGCCCGCCCGTCTTATTGCCGGTTGCGGTTACCACCACCAATGCGCCCGCTTAAACAACAATAATCGCTTCAACTTCGAATTGGGCGCCTTTAGGCAAGCTGGCTACGCCTATTGTGGAGCGGGCTGGAAATGGCTGAGGAATGATGTCGGCCATAATGGCATTGGCGCTGGCGAACTTGCTTAAGTCTGTCAGGAACAAGGTCAGTTTGACGATGCTTTCCAACGTACCGCCGGCGGCTTCGATAACGGCCTGCATATTGGCAAAAGACTGTCGAACCTGGCCTTCGAAATTTTCGGAGACCAGCTCGCCCGTGCCTGGCTCCAGGCCAATTTGCCCGGATAAGTAAACCGTTTTCCCGGATCCAGCCACCACGGCTTGGGAATAGGGGCCGACTGCGGCGGGTGCCGAATCGGTATGGATAATTTGCTTGGCCATAGATGTAGTCTCTGTAAAGTCAATAAAACAACTATCAGAGTTTAATCATCTATAGCTTGAATTAACAAGTCCCCTATGCAACCAGGCCGATTATTTTTCGACAAAAGCCCGTTCAATAACATAATCGCCCGGCTGCCCCACCCCACCGGACACCACGAAACCACGCTTGTCGAGCATGGCGCCGATGTCGGCCAGCATATGCGGACTGCCGCAAAGCATGGCGCGGTCGACCTGCGGATCAAGGGGAGGCAGGCCGATATCGGTAAAGAGCTTGCCGCTTTCAACCATATCAGTAATGCGCCCTTGGTTGCGGAAAGGCTCGCGCGTAACCGAAGGGTAATAAATCAGTTTTTCACGAACGATATCGCCGAAATATTCGTTATCAGGCAATTCGTTCTGAATGTAGTCGGCATAAGCCAGTTCGCTTTTGAAGCGTACGCCATGCAGCAGCACGACCTTTTCGAACCGCTCGTAGACATCGGGATCTTTGATAATACTCATGAATGGAGCAAGCCCTGTGCCGGTGGCGAACAGGTAAAGGTGCTTGCCCGGCTTCAAGTCATCGACCAACAGCGTGCCAACCGGCTTTTTGCTGACGAGCACGGTATCGCCTTGCTTCAGATGCTGCAAACGCGATGTAAGCGGACCGTCTTGTACCTTGATACTGAGGAACTCGAGGTTTTCTTCGTAGTTGGCGCTGGCAATACTGTAAGCGCGCATCAGCGGCTTGCCATTGACTTCCAGCCCAAGCATCACGAAATGCCCGTTGTGAAAACGCAAAGCGGGATCGCGTGTGGTGGTAAAAGAAAACAAAGTGTCGTTCCAATGACGAACGTTTAGAACCTGCTCTGTATTAAAGGCTGCCATGTGTCTGTAGAAAAATAAGTTACCCGGGGCGTGGGGGAATAAAGCACCGTAAATGCTTCGGCCCGCCAGCCAGAAGGCATGATTTTAGCCTGCTGGCCTGCATACCCGCCGAAAGCCGGACACCCATCAAGGATATTACGGCGACAGCGCCATAACTCAAGGCCTGCCGCCGCCGAAAAGAGCCCAAAGTTTAAGATGAATCAAATAAGCCAGAAAAAATACGATTTAACGCTTCAATTGCCCTCTTTCAGATTGAATAGTTTGCCATAGTCTGATATCTTTCAGGTATCTATATGAGAATCATTTCCATTCAGGCATTTATCTGTCTTTCTTTGCATTCATCGTCATTCCCATTCAATTCCTCAGGAGAAGTTCAATGCGCTCAACCCGAGAGCTGCGCCCTTTGTTTCAGTCGTTAATCCTGGCGGGCATCACAGCCTTGTCGGCTATTCCCGCAGC